>CAMENQ010000270.1 GCA_945928585.1 uncultured Roseburia sp.
AGGTATATGCCTTTCAAAGGTACATTCGTACTCAATTACCTGCCATAAATCCTCCTTTACAATTATATTTGGAAATATGAAATCTATATTGCTGACGTTGCTGTCCTCTCCATAAGAAAGCCAGTGCATGTACTCATCTATAAGCGCCTTAAAACCGGAAACATCTGCTTTTGCAAGGCATCTGTCAAGCATTTCTTCCAAAGTCACTCCATCGCAGAATGAAAATGCCAGTCTGTGACCTTTCTTGACGCAGACATTCATAGAAACCTTTGTTCCTTCATATCTCTTTGAAAGAAGCTCATATGCCTTTGCAGTGCTGTCAATATGTCCACATGCAGCCGGTGTTACAGGTACTTTTTCCACAAACATGCTGCCATTTGCATTTTTAATCATTGAAGTTCTTATTGCCCAATGCTTTTCTCTATCGTTAGAGAATTTACTATATACTACGTTAGGCTTATCTCCAATTACAACCAGGTATGAATTAGAGAATAATGGAAATTCTTCTTCTTCAATAATCTGGTCAAACACAAGTTTTTCATCAAACAAAAGCATTCTGTCCCTGTCAAAATTGCGAAGGTTGGTTGAAAGTTCTCCCTTTTTAGGTAAATATTCATCTGAATAGATTGAACTCATAAATTTATAATCAGGATATGGATAATAAAATGAATAATTATTTATTCCTACTGAATTCATGATTTTTTCCAAACCCTTTTTAGTAAAGGTCTTGGCAGAGCCGCCTGTATGATACCCCTCAATTCCTGTAAAATATGTTCCAAGATGGTCTTCCTTACATCCTGCCCAGTATTTTAAACCAAATTTGTTCTCAATAGCAATTATCATACGTCCATTGTCAGCACGATGTTTATTGCATATACGCATGAAATCCTCATAAGGAGTATCCCCGTCAATATATGAGCGCCCATATTCAAATACTCCTATAAGAAGCACATAATCATAATCACAGTCAAGATGTGGCTCTATATCTTTAAAATTTCCAAGGTATATTGTTATATTATCCTTTTCAATATTGCGGAATGCATTTACAAGGCTTCTCTTTTTTGAAAGGTCGATGCATGTAACACTGCCTGCCTTTGCTGCAAGTGCTCCTGTCAGTGCCCCACAGCCTGAACCAATTTCCAGAACCTTATCTGTCTTTTTTATAGGCAGCCAGTCTATTATATTCGTTCGAAATGGCGATAAATGATAAAATATCGGCCAACTCTTTTTCTGTTCAATTATTTTTGGATATTCCTCCGGTTTATGTTCCCTTACAATATCAAGCATTTCGTCCTCTATGGAACCATCTGAATAATAATCTTCTCCCGGATAAAACGTTGTATCCAGAACAACATTTCCAATCTTCTCTGTCATGCAAACAACCCTTTCTTATGCTATCATCTGCCCTCGTGTGTTACAAATCATGCCTTCCTGTACTGTATAATCTTTTCAGAAGATTTAGCATCCTCTACCTTAATTGTAGAGTCCATGTCATAGTATCCAACTGTGTTCTTATCTGATATTACTGTAACATCAAGTGCGTCATACAGTCTGTGATATACCTGAAAATCATTTCCATCATATCCGGTAACTCCAAATGATAAAAGATACTCTCCTCCCTGCAGTGACATCTTCTGCGTAAAAGATACATTCTTAACACTGCCGGCTTTTACCGGTTCCAAAAATGCCTTTTCAAACATTGTATTTGTTCCGGTTATCTCAGTTCCTTTTGCATTCTTAAAAGAAAATGCAAAAATTGGTGCAGGAAGATCTGCATCAAATCTGACTCTCATATGAATCGTAAATTCCATTCCTTTAATAATAGAATTTGAGCGTGTTCCTCTGTCATCAGTAATATATATTTCCTCAATAACAGCCTCTTTAGTACCATATTCAAGAAGCTTTGGCTTGTCTTTATCAGTATTATTCTCCTTATTTCTTACTGCGGCCTGTACTTCTTCATCATTTAAAAGACTGCTCTCTGACTTGGACTCCGGCAGTTCATACTGTCCGACAAGCACCCTTTTATAATCATCAATCATTTCTTTTGCAGAGCCTTCGCCAAGTTTAACTCCCTGGTTTAATAAAATAACCCTGTCACAATACTTTGAAATACTGCTAAGGTCATGGCTGACAAAAATTATGGTCTTACCCTGTTCTTTAAATTCTTCAAATTTGTGATAACATTTTGCCTGGAAAAATACATCTCCGACTGATAATGCTTCATCAACAATCAAAATTTCCGGCTCAATGTTAATCGCAACGGAAAATGCCAGTCTGACAAACATACCGCTGGAATATGTTTTAACAGGTTGATTTACATAATCTCCAATATCTGCAAATTCAAGAATATCAGGTATTCTTTTCTCTATCTCTTCGTTCGAAAAACCATTCATAGTTCCATTAAGATAGATATTCTCCATACCTGTATATTCCATGTTAAAGCCTGCACCAAGTTCAAGTAGTGCCGATATTCTTCCATTTACAGTAACATTACCGCTTGATGGATTAAGAACACCTGTTATTATTTTAAGAATTGTCGATTTACCGGAACCATTTGTTCCTATGATACCAATACATTCGCCCTTTTTAACATGAAAATTCACATTGGAGAGTGCAAAATGCTCACGATATTTTTTCTCTTTTGTGAATCCCAGTGCCTCTACCAGGCGATCCATTGGTTTGTCATAAAGCTTATATACTTTACATACGTTCTCCACCGCAATAGCGATTTCTTCACGTCCCTGCTCCATGTTTCATACCTCTCATCCTTAACCTACAGTACATCTGCAAAATGTACCTTAAGTCTTCTGAATATCAATGCACCTATACCAAACAGAACTACTGTAACTATCCAGAAATACATTGTAGAATAAAAGTCCTCCCAGAACCATGTTCCCTCAAAAAGTGCACTTCTATAACCATTTACAATGTAAAACACCGGATTTATCTTAAGTATCTTCTGCATAGTCTCTCCAACCATATTTATATTCCATAAGATTGGTGTAGCCCACATACCTACCTGCAAACATATATTAATAAGCTGTGTAAGATCCCTGAAGAAAATCACAAGTGAACATGTTGTATAACTTACTGCCAATACAAACATAAACATACAAAAACTGTAATATATCAGCTGCAACAGATATATACTCGGTCTAAATCCCATACAAAAGTATACACCAAGCATAAGGGCGACAAAAAATATATGGGTAAAAGTAGCACCTATTATTTTAATAATAGGAATAATACTTATTTTGAATACTACCTTCTTTACAAGATAACTGTATTCGAGCAGTGCTGTTGTTCCATTGTTGATTGCTTCCGAAAAATAAAACCATGGGACAAGGCCTGCTGTCAGCCATATAACGTATGGTGCGGTTATCCCACCTGACAGCATCTCGCCCTTTGCCCCCATAATATGTCCAAACACGAACCAATAAAGCATTATTGTAACAACCGGCTGTGCAAAAGCCCAAAGCCGGCCAAAATAAGAGCCGGCATACCTTGTCTTAAAATCATTTTTTGATAATTTCCAGATAAGCTTTCTTGACTGCCATAATTCAGAGGGCAGGGTCACAAGTCTGTCATAGAATCTGTT
>CAMENQ010000271.1 GCA_945928585.1 uncultured Roseburia sp.
ATATGCCTTTAATTTTGCAGCGTATGCCATTATGGCAATTATCATATTCGGAGTAGGAGCACTTATAGCAGCATTCAACAGAAAAGACATTAAAATGAGAAACAGTGTATCTCCGGTAACAGAGGTAAAGCTTGGAGTTTATCAGATACTTTGCAGCTTCTTATTTACCGTCATTGTATGGATGTTGATTGTGGCAGTATTACTTGCAGCACTTCAGGAAAAACCGGGAGCATCCATATATTACATGATTGTGAATATGTTTATTTTCTGCCTGTGTTCATTATCAATGGGATTTTTTATAAGTACGGTAGTAACATCAGTAAACGGAAGAACCATAGCAGCAAATGTGGTTTCACTAGGCTTCAGTTTTATCGGAGGTGTTATGGTTCCGCTTAGTCAAATGAGCGGTACAGTAAAAATAATAGGAAGCTTTACACCGGTATACTGGTTTGTAGATGCAAATGATATTCTTAATAATGCTACGTCATTTACCTTAGGCAATATGGCAGATGTATGGAGAAATATGGGAATAGAATTATTATTTACAGCAGCATTTTTGGCAGCAGGAATGGCTGCAAGAAAGCACAGGGCGTAATGAAGTAGTTTGGTCCTGCCATCACCTGCAGCTTGGGGAACGGCTTCTATGGCGTCCTACACGGCTGAGTAGTTGTATATTATGTGCGTAAGCTTCGGAGGCGGTAAGAAATTTTATTAATACGATACCGCCATCTGCTAAGCGGCGGTCATAACTCGGAAACGGCTGAATTCTCAGCCGCTTCCTCAGACAGATGACCTCTGCTAAGTAGATGACGGTATCGTATTAATAAATTTCTAACCGCCTCCTCAATGCTTACGTACATAATATACAACTACTCAGCCGTGTAGGACGCCATAGAAACCGTTCCCCAAGCTGCAGGTGCCGGCAGGACCAAACTGTTACGGCATAATAAAATTGGGAATAATCCTATCTTGACATATGTAGAATTTGTTATACAATATAAAAAAAGCACCGCAGGGCGGCGGCAATAAAGATTATGCAGGGGTGTTATACGAAAAGCAAAAGCGGAATTGAGGGATTTTATGGGAAAAATAAAGCAAAGCATGGAAAAACATTTGGACTGGTGGACGGCAGGAACAGTGGCAGTGATTTTTTTCTGCATACTTGGATTTATATATATAAAGCAGGGAACAGGCAAATTTGATTACAGTGAACATCTTGATGAGACGGCATTTGAAATAAATGACAGCAGGATAACATTAAAAGACGCATCCTATTATGTCATGGTGATAGAGTCAAATGTTAACGGCTTTGCCGTGCAGTATAATGAAAAAGATCCTAAACGCTATTGGAATATATATCTTAATAATGGAGAAAATAAGAGTAATTTTTTAAGCAGTCAGGCAAAGGAAGATATGAAGGCTGCATGCATACGGGATGCCATATATTATATGGAAGCAGAAAATGCAGGCATAAGCCTGTCAGAGCAGGAAAAGTCAGATGTAATGGATGATGCCTGTGATCAGGAAAAACTGATGACAGGTAAGATGATAGAAGTTACAGGCTATGATTATAAAGATTTGTATAAAGCTTTGGAAAAGATAGCTATAGTAAAAAAATACATAAATACTCTTATGGAAAATGGCTACACTGAGGAACAGCTTGATGTGGGCGGAGAGTATTATGAGGAACTTAAGAAGAGTTATACAGTATGGGAAAATGAAGATATGTGGGAAAAAATTACCCTTGGTACCATAACCGTAAACTAATCAGGCATATATGTTCAGGTACAAAAAATACCTGAATTATAATGACGGAATTAAGAAAGGAAATCAACCATGCCCGGATACGACACACATTATTTATATGGAATAAATTCCTACAGAAGATTGCCAAATTCAAATGTAAAGAGAGCCATAAGTGCCAACAGGGGAGCATATACCCTTGGATTATTTGGTCCTGACATATTTTTTTATTATGCTACGGAAGTTGCTGCAGCAAGAAAAAATATTGGCTCTATTATGCACACCACAAACACAGGTATATTTTTTAAGTATCTTATAGAATATACGGAAAAAAAATACGGAAATGAAAGAGACATAGCAATTGCATATCTCTCGGGCTTTTTGTCACATTACTCACTGGATTGTATATGTCATCCATACGTGTATTGGAAGACAGATTATCTTCATAAAACAAAGGGCTATACTGAAAAACATTTCTCATTGGAAACAGATATAGACATTATGCTTCTTAAATATTATCTGAACACTACACCTTATGAATTTACACATAACAGTGAGATAAGGATAAATGTTATACAGATGCCCATAATATGCGATATGCTTCATTATGCCATACACAAAACATATCACGATTCACGTATTACAAAACGAGGAATAAAGTATGCCATTGGCTCCATAAAAAAGGAACAGAAGCTTATACGCATAGCATCTGACAGACTAAAATATCTTGTTGGAAATGTAGAGAAATTTTTCGCAGGACAGCAGTTTATAGCACCCCTTATACCGGGAGGCAATGAAATTAAAAATGAAGATCCTCTTAATTTAAATCATGAGAGATGGTACAATCCATGGGACATGACAAAATCATACGTTATGAGCGTACCCGATATGCTTAATAAAGCAAGGGAAGGTTATATGCTTACCATATTCCTCCTTGACAGCTATCTTGATGAAAACCTTAGAACGGAGTATTCATATACGGCACTTATAAATAATATAGGAAGTAAATCTTATCACAGCGGACTAAACTGCAGGATACCAAGCTGAAAAAAACGTATAAGGGACGAGTGTGCAATTCGTACAAAAAAATCTTTATTTTACCCTTGACATCTAAAAATTCAGCAAGTATAATGAATAAGCGTGCGAAAAAACGCTGGTTTTTGCATGCAAAATTATAGGTATAAAAAACAAATTTCTAATCAGGAGGTGAAAAAGAATGCCTACATTTAACCAGTTAGTAAGAAAAGGAAGAAAAACAGCTGAAAAGAAGTACACAGCTCCAGCTCTCTTAAAGGGATATAACTCTTTAAAGAAGACAGCAACTGATACTACATCACCACAGAAGAGAGGTGTATGTACAGCAGTTAAGACAACAACTCCTAAGAAACCTAACTCAGCACTTAGAAAAATTGCCAGAGTACGTCTTTCTAACGGTATCGAAGTAACAAGCTACATTCCGGGTGAAGGACATAACCTTCAGGAGCATAGCGTTGTTCTTATCAGAGGAGGTAGAGTTAGGGACATTCCAGGTACAAGATACCATATCATAAGAGGTACACTTGATACAGCAGGCGTAGCAAAGAGACGTCAGGCTCGTTCTAAGTATGGTGCAAAGAGACCAAAGGAAGGTAAATAGGAAAGCGTTAATATCAAAGGTTGAATGAATTAGTGCCGGATTAGAAATATTGTTTTAAGTTTGTATAGATTTTTAATTAATGTTTTTAAGAACGCACGAACACATTTAAACATGTGAGTACCGATGATTTAATTAAAACAGTGTAAATTTTGCACTGCAAAAAATTATTAAGGAGGGAAGAACCGTGCCACGTAAAGGACATACTCAGAAAAGAGAAGT
>CAMENQ010000272.1 GCA_945928585.1 uncultured Roseburia sp.
TGTCTCTTTCATATAGATATCTTCATTTTCACGTTCTTTAGTAACTTCCTCACCTGGAATTTCATTTACTTTATTGCATGCACATACTATGCTTCCAAGAAGTAGTGCTCCAGACAGTAAAATACATTTTTTTCTTAATTCCATGTTCTCATTCCCTCATTTTGTTCTACGGAATTGGATAAGTACCTGAACGTCCCATTATCAAAAGGCTGCACAACAATTTTATTGGTAAAAGCACAGTCAGAATCAAAATCAACCCATACTCCATCTACAAAAAGTGTAATTGTTCCATCTGAATTCTGTGTATAATCAATTACTTCCCCAAATGGTGGAAATGGCTCTGCATAAATCATTTCATATTTATAGTTGTTGCTGCTCTCATCATATTCGCAGTTTTCGTGCAACTGTTCAATTGACACCGGAAAACAGGTAGTCATTATCTTTTCATACACATCTGCCGGTATTTTGTCATTTTCAACCTTAAGATTCTCGCCTGTATAAATGCGGTATATGTCTTCAAACATACAAGGCATTAAAATATCTTCTACATTACTTTTATCCCAGTTCGTGACAAGCATATTATAGTTTACATAACTTAATCCTGATATATATTTTTGTGTCAGTTCCCTGCATTTATCTGACAGCGGTTCTATCCTGAAATACCGTGATGTACCCTCATGCTCAAACATCTCTTCATATACATATATGAAATATCCTTTTTCAGTCAATCTTATCTTTGTCAGATTGCTTACTAATGTTTCTGCTATAACAGGAATTGGGCCTTCCTGCCATTCTATTCCCACATAGTAGGTCTGCAGTTTTCCCTCTCTGTGCAGGAATGTTATTGCTCCTATAGTACCATCTGAATGCACATCAAATATTGTGACCATAGCATCATTATTTTTCTGGTAGTCAGAGTAAAATTCCTCCACTATCTCATGATTCTCCATGTTAACATCATCAGACACGCTGACAAAACCAGCTTTTCCAAGAAGTCTTATAGCTTCAACTTTCTGCTCCTTTGTAAAATTCTTTATACCGGTCTCAAAAGAATCTATAGCTGTAATTTGAATATCTTTATAGACATCATATAATTTATCTGCTGCCTCAATTGCCATATCTTCAAGCTGCTTTTTCTCTTCTGTCGTAAAAAGGCTGTATTCTTTGTTATCAATACTGTTTAATATAGTTGTTGTTTCAGATTCTGTTATACTCTCTGTTTTTCCATACGTGGCTTCCCATTCTTGATCTGACATCCTGTCAATATGCCATGACTTGTCATATTCATTATCTGATGTAATGATTTTATTTGATACATACTGAACCCCTCCATCACTCATTGGCCTTACAACCACTTCATGTGTATACAATCTGGAGGTATTACCATACGGATACACTGCATTCACATTAAGAGTTATGGTTCCGTCACTGTTTTGTGTATAATCTGTCACCTCAGAAAATGGAATTTTGGGATATTCCATTTCATAGTATCCTCTTGGCTTATACTTGTATGTTTCATCCTCTTCACAGTAAGTTGTTTTTGACTGCAGTGTTTTGCTGTCTATACTAAAGTATTTCATAATTACTTTTTCAAATTCTTCTTTTGGTATCTGATAAACAGCGCCTATTCTTATGTCATCATCGGCAGTATATGGAATGGCTTTATCATTTACTTTCTGATAAAAAATATCATACAAATCATAAAAATTCAATTCGCCAAAATCATTTTCATTCCAGTTTATAAGGAACATGTTATTCTTTCCATAACTGACCGGAAGAATATAGCACCTGTTCAGTTCCCTGCATTTCTCATCCAATGGTTCAACTCTTAATGCAGTACATTCCGGCACATCACTTAGTTCAAGTACATAAGACTCATCCGAAGGCCAGCTTCCGCTAAATATTAAATATCCCTCTTCAGTATATTGCCATAAGTCTGCAGGATAACTATCTGCACTTGCCTTATCCAAATGTCCATTTTCATATTTATAATAGCTTCTTTCTACATCTACATTTCCATCATGTGTTTTTAAATCATACTGTGTAAAACCATTCAGGTATGAAACTACTATAATAGTTACCTCTGCTGTCTTTTTTGCATCTACCTGCTCGCAAAACTGCATTACTTTATCAGCCTGAGTCATATCAATCTGATTTTCACTGTCAACAGCAGCATAGCCTTTTTCGCCCAACTGATTTATAATATTGCGCACTGTAGTAAGACTGTCTTCTTCATTATCTTTAAAGGCAGTTTTGCAGATATATTCATAGATTTTTGTTATTTCCTCTCCTGCAGATTCGCTTTGCTCACTGGTTGGTATAGTATAATCCCTTTCAATGACCGGCTCTGTTGTCTGATTCTTCCTTCCGCATCCGGTAACGTAACACATAAAAGTTGTCAAAATAATACATAACTTTAAAAATTCTGTCCTAACTGATCTGTTCATCTTTAATGTCTACCTTTCATTTTATCAATATGCCTAATATTACATTTGTAAGAATTTAGTATAAATAAATATTACATCTGTAAGATTAATAAGTCAATAGACAAAAAATTGCATGCCGATGCATGCACTTCCAAAGAATTTCTTCGAAATTCTTTTCTAATGCACACTACGCTGTCTCAATTTCCTATTACACAAAACGTGGTGACAGTTCTATATATGCATTTTTAGTCTATCATAAGCGAAATAAAATTTCTTAAAACAATAATAATCCCATGAGATTTACAATTCGTGAATCTCATGGGATTAAATTATCTAACCACCTAAAAAATTAAAAGCTTACCAATATCTTTTGACTGCCTCTTCTGTACGGCCGTGTATCCTGCACTACTCATTATATACCTTGGTGAATGTCACATATTCTCCTATGATATCATCCTTTTCACCATACAGCATATTTACAGTAACATCTATCCCTGTCTCTTTTCCTTTGAAAAATTCTTCTGCCAGATTGATTGTTTCTGGTTTATCTTTTCGCTCTCCTGTATATACTACATAAAACTCCGGCTTTGGGACATTTGCTTTTGATGATGTATAAAGGTCAATGCACTTGTATAAGGTATTTTTTATCTCCGAACATATTTGTAAAAACGCAATCCTTGATATTACGTTTTACAGTCATGCCCTCTGTCTGTTTTTTATCATTTGCTTCTGACACGGTTTTTCCTCATTTCTTTATCTGTAATATCATTATACCTTTTATGGCTGCTAAAATCTACTTAAAATTTTTGTATTAATTTTCCTTTAAGTAGTCCACTTTCTGGCAAATCCGAGTTTGTCGATTTCTTTGATACAAGCTACAAACCGGTGCTATATACGCATTTCTCTCTTGTATACACTTTTTTATACCTGTGGGTGCTTAATAATAACCCTATAAATATTGAATATACAAATACCATACTCATGCCATAAGTCAGAAACGGAATAGGAATTGCTGTAACCGTACACCATTGTTAATTTTAGCGATATAAATCTTCCAAAGTTACCAGCATAATCCTGTTGTCTTTTGCAAATTGCTTTACTTCTTTTGTAAAATCTGTCTTTGAGCATAGCACATGTGACTTATTTGGATACGTT
>CAMENQ010000273.1 GCA_945928585.1 uncultured Roseburia sp.
CTGTCATACCAAGAACATCTTTATTTTCCTCAAGTATAGGCTTAACCACCTCATTAAGGAAGGTATCTACCTGTTCAGGAGCACGTCCGACATAATTTGCAGGATTCATAGTCTTCTTAAGGTCGTCAAGTGTCATATTAAATGACTCATCTGCTGCAATCAGCTCAAGAAGATTATTGTCAAGACCTTTTTCCTTAACATTCTTTCCTGCTTCCATAGAAAGCTGTCTGATTTTCTCATGAAGTTCCTGACGGTCTCCACCGGCCTTTACTGCATCCATCATAATATTTTCTGTAGCCATAAACGGTAACTCACTCATAAGTCTCTTTTCAATAACCTTTGGATATACAACAAGTCCGTCTACTACATTTAAATATAAATCAAGTATTCCATCTACGGCAAGAAATGCCTCAGGTATACTGAGTCTCTTATTTGCAGAATCATCAAGTGTTCTCTCGAACCACTGTGTAGCTGATGTAATTGCCGGATTTAATGCGTCTATCATAACATATCTGGCAAGTGAAGCTATACGCTCGCTTCTCATAGGATTTCTCTTATAAGCCATAGCTGACGAACCTATCTGATTCTTTTCAAATGGCTCTTCAACCTCTTTTAAGTGCTGTAAAAGTCTTATGTCATTTGAAAACTTGTGCGCACTTGCTGCAATTCCTGAAAGTACATTTGCAACTCTTGTATCAAGCTTTCTGCTGTATGTCTGGCCTGATACAGGGAAACATTTCTTAAAGCCCATTTTCTCTGCTATCATTGGGTCTATTTTATTTATCTTCTCGCTGTCATTTTCAAATAATTCCTTAAAACTGGCCTGTGTACCTGTTGTTCCCTTTGAGCCAAGAAGCATCATGCCGTCAAGGACATGATCAAGATCCTCAAGGTCAAGTACAAGTTCCATAAGCCACAATGTAGCTCTCTTTCCTACTGTGGTAGGCTGAGCCGGCTGAAAATGTGTAAATGCCAGTGTAGGCTGTGATTTCTGTGATTCCGCAAAGCGGCTGAGCTCTGCTATAACATTTATAAGTTTCTTTCTTACAAGCTTAAGTGCTTCAGTCATTACTATTACGTCAGTGTTGTCTCCTACATAGCAGCTTGTAGCTCCAAGGTGAATAATTCCCTTAGCCTTTGGACACTGTACGCCATAAGCGTATACATGGCTCATAACATCATGACGTACAAGCTTTTCTCTTTCCTTTGCAACGTCATAATTTATATCATCAGCATGTGCCTTAAGTTCTTCTATCTGCTCATCAGTAATATTAAGTCCAAGCTCCTTTTCTGTCTCAGCAAGAGCTATCCAAAGCTTTCTCCATGTTCTGAACTTCATATCAGGAGAAAATATATACTGCATCTCTTTGCTTGCATATCTCTCTGAAAGCGGGCTTACATATCTGTCGTTACTCATTTTTTATCCTCTCTTTCCTGTATATAATATATCTGCACATATTATTATATACCCATATTACTAAACATTTTTTTCTTCAAAAACATAGTTTTTTATTTATCAAACTCTCCTCTTATGTCTTCTGTCGGCGGCTCCAAAGGATATTTTCCCGTGAAACAGCCTGTACATATAGGAAGTCCGTTTACCATTTCACTAAGTCTCTCAAGCTTGAGATAACCAAGTGAATCAGCTCCTATCATTTCACAGATTTCCTCCACTGTTCTGTTATGTGCTATAAGCTGGTCTCTTGATGGTATATCTGTACCAAAATAGCATTCATAAAGGAATGGCGGTGAAGAAATTCTTACATGAACCTCCGTTGCTCCTGCCTCTCTGAGCATACTTACTATACGTCCGCTTGTGGTACCACGTACAATGGAGTCATCTATCATAATAACTCTTTTGCCGTTTACTGCTTCCTTTAGCACATTAAGCTTTACCTTTACGCTTGACTCTCTGTTGCTCTGCTTCGGCTTAATAAAGGTTCTTCCAACATAGCTGTTTTTTACAAAAGCTGTACCGTATGGAATGCCTGACTGAAGGGAATATCCCAGCGCTGCTGCATTTCCCGACTCAGGAACCCCTACTACAAGGTCAGCATCCACCGGACTGTCCATAGCAAGATATTTTCCTGCCATAATACGTGAATGATATACACTTACCCCATCTATAATACTGTCCGGTCTTGCAAAATAAATATATTCAAAAATACATCTTGCCTCCTGTGACTTTGGAAGGCAAAGCGATGTGTCTGATTCAATTCCGTTTTCTGTAATAGTGACTATTTCTCCCGGCTCCACATCTCTTACATACGTAGCTCCAATAGTATCAAGAGCACACGTTTCTGATGCAAGAATATAAGCGTTATCTCTTTTTCCTATACAAAGAGGCTTAAAACCAAAAGGATCTCTTGCTCCTATAAGTTTTCTCGGGCTCATTACTATAAGGGAATAGGCTCCCTTAATTTTCTTCATGGCATTTCTTACAGCTTTCTCTGCTGTACCTGAATTAATTCTCTCTCTGGCTATATGATATGCAATAACCTCTGAATCTATGGTTGTCTGGAATATAGCTCCCGTATATTCAAGCTCACGTCTGAGTTCCGGTGCATTTATGAGGTTTCCGTTATGTGCAAGTCCAAGTGTTCCTTTTACATAATTAAGCACCAAAGGCTGTGCATTTTCTCTTGTACTGCTGCCTGCCGTGGAATATCTTGTATGGCCTATACCTATATTGCCCTTAAGTTTTTCCAAATCATCGATTGTGAAAACTTCATTTACAAGTCCCATACCCTTTGAAAGTGCAGCTTTTCCCTTAGGACCATTTGTATCGCTTACGGCTATGCCACAGCTCTCCTGTCCTCTGTGCTGTAATGCAAATAAGCCATAATAAATAGTTGACGCTACGTCATTACCATCCAAATCATAAATACCGAAAACACCACATTCTTCATGAAGGTCATCATCGACATTCTGATTTATTCCATTTAACTGTAAGTTATCCATTTTCTTCCTCATTTCTGATAAGTGCGTATCCAGTCTTTTTGTCAATAACCAAACTTCGCGGCTTGGTAACAAGCCGCGTTTTTATTTTATAACAACATTATATTAAGGTCAATAAAATTTTATATTTCCTTATTGTTACTAATCATTAAGAGATTTTTCATATTCTTCAAAAATATACCCCAACACAGGAGCAAAGCCTATAAATTCACAGCCATAAAACACACTGTCCTCTCTTTTTTCCACCCTTACAATCTGTACCACTGTATATAAGGTGTTCTGACTGTCTCCAAGTTCAATCTTGCTGTTAAAATAATAGCCTACCGGCAACAGTGCTTTCGACTCAAAGCCTATACCGCCCTTTGAAATATTAACCACTCTTATAGGAGCATCAATATTTTTAATCATAACATTATCCTGCTTAAACAAATTAGAAATCTCAAGTTTCATATCAACTTTCATTCTTTTTGTTTTACGCTTTTCTTCCATATAATTTTCCTCCAATATTTCATTATAGGTTTAAGTGCTTAATATCAGTATAATATTTTATATATAAAAACGCAAGAAAAACTTCAAGTAATGTTTTTAGTACAAAAATAAATCTCTATACCATTCCA
>CAMENQ010000274.1 GCA_945928585.1 uncultured Roseburia sp.
TGAAAAATTTATGAGTGTAATAATAATAGGATATTCATTGATTGAACTATTGTGTGTAAAAATATTTGAAAAGGTAAAGCAGGAAAAATACCATGGGCTATATAAATTGACGATGTTGTTATTGTCCATTTTTTTGATTATATTCGGCTATGCGACAAACAAAATAGTTGTAATTGGCATAATGCTATTTATGCCGTTGATAGTGGATATACCAAATTACATTATCAGTGAAGTTCAAAATGTATATATTGATGAAATAAATCAAGAAGAAAAAAGGGCGGAGTTATTATCGATATTTAATATGGGTGTAAGTCTTGTGGAAATCATTTTTTTATTTGCTTCATCACTAATAGTCAATGTTGGAATAAAAACATGTTTTCTTGTACTGGGAATAGTGATGCTGTTTTTGTGTGTAACTTCAAGATATATGTTTAATAACAATAAATAGTATTTACTGTTGCAAATGAAATGAGGCAACATAATGTGTGTAAAGTGCATGCAGCGGCATGTACTTTTTTTATGCCTAAAGTTTGTTAATGCGTATATTTTAGAGGTATTAAACAAATATATAAGCAATATAGGTATAATTTCATTTTGCCAACATATATTGAGATATGGGAAAGGGGACAAGGGCATGGTTGATATACATAATGATATATTACAGTTTTTTCCGGGAAAAATGAGAGATGAGTGGAAGGATAAAATACAGGAGATTGATAAGAGTAAAAAAAATAATTGGACTTTACAGGAGATAAGACTAAGGGTTAATAAAAGGGTAGTTCTAATCATAGATGGCGCAGAATATATAACAGATGTTATTTATTCTGATAAGGCAATGGAGGATATATTTAAATATTTATGCCATGATTCAATCTATGCGTATGAGGAGGAGAGGAGACAGGGATATCTGACCATGCCACATGGACACAGAATTGGAATAACAGGGGAATTGGTTTATGTAGAGGGACAGGGATACATAGCAAAATATATAAGGTATATGAATGTCCGTATAGCACACCAGATAAAGGGGGCTGCATTCAAAATAATGCGTTATGTGTATGATGATAATGACCAGACTTTAAATACACTGATCATTTCTCCGCCGGGTATCGGAAAAACAACTCTTTTAAGAGATACGATAAGGCTTATGTCTGATGGATTTACAGATAACATTTCAAGTAGCAATGCAAATTGCAGGGATATAAATAGTAAGAAAACGGAACAAAAGCAGTACAGGGGGATAAATGTGGGTGTAATCGATGAAAGGGGAGAGATAGCCGGTGCGTATCATGGAAGTGCTACGCTTGACTGCGGACTGCGGACTGATATTGTCACCGGTGGTGATAAAGACAAAGGAGTAAGAATCTTAGTAAGAACATTTGCACCGCGTGTTATAGCTATGGATGAAATAGGGGGAAAGAGAGACGCTGATGCCATATATTATGCAGGAGTAAGCGGATGCAGCATACTTGCAACAGCACACGGGAATTCATTAGAAGATATACAAAAGAAGCCGGAATTTATGGAGCTTATTCAAAAGGAGTGTTTCCAGAGAATAATTTTGCTTTCAAAGGATGATGATGGCAATAGGTATATTCAGATAAAAGATGGAAAGGGGAATGATATATGTGGGAGAAGTTTATTGCAGGAATATTAGTTATTGTAGGGACACAAGGATTTGGATATGCATTATGCCAGGATATGCAGTGCAGACTTTATCATAATAACCAGCAAAAGGAACTGTTGTTATACATAGTACGTGAGATATCTTTCCTTCACAGACCTATAGCCGAAATATTTGAAGCAGTAAGTGAGAAAATTGGTGTACCATATAATGAATTTACTCACACAGTAGCAAGACGTATGAATGAAGGAAACGGGGAAGGACTTGGTACAATATGGAAGGAAGAGACATACAAACTTAAAAATAACAGATGTTATCCTAAAACAGCAATACAAAATCTGTTGAGAATAGGAAAATGCATAGATTGTGAGGAAGATGAAATGCAGATAGAAACTCTTAATATCATACGTATGGAACTTGATGATGACATAAAAAAGACAAGGTGTGAAAGTGATGAAAAAACAAGACTGATAAGACCTCTTAGTCTGATAGCCGGTATATTCTGCGTAGTGTTGTTCCTATGATACTAAAACAGGAAAGGTATTGAACATGGAAGTTAATCTGATATTTAAAATAGCTGCAGTGGGGATTCTGATTACAATATTGGGACAGGTATTAAAACATAGCGGACGCGAAGAACATGCCTTTTTGATAAGTCTTGCCGGACTGATACTTGTATTGTCATGGATTGTGCCGTATATATATGACCTGTTTGCTCAGATACAGCAGCTATTTGGATTGTAGAAAGGCATGATTAATATGTTTCAGGTATGTATGCTGACAATAGCAGGGTTATTTACGGCTATAATATTAAAAAAAGACAAGCCAATGTATGCAACACTTGCAGTTGTTTTTACCAGTATTCTTATTGCGTTGAGGGTGCTCATGATTCTTGAAAATGCTATAAATGAACTTGAAGGCTTTGGCGAACTTATAGGTAAAAATGCATCATATATAGAGTTGTTGTTAAAACTTATAGGAATAACGTATCTGTGTGAGTTTGCTTCAAGTCTGTGTAAAGATTCGGGATATGGAACACTCAGCAATCATATAGAGTTACTTGGCAAGGTTATGGTAATGCTTGCAGGACTGCCGGTTATGAAGGTTATATTTTCAATGATAGAAGAAATAATGTAATTGTATATGGAGTGACATGCATGCCTGATAAGATGATATTAGTAACTGAATTTGATCTTGACATGATGGGTATTCTGCCTGACTTATCTATGGTGGACAGATTGCTGGAGAATTTAATTCCGGATAGACATTTAAATACACAACAGTTGATAGAAAACATGTTAAAGGGTAACTGGGTGCTTGAACCAAAAGTGTTCTGGATGTATTTAAAAGAAATAATAGAAAGTGGACTTGGAGAATGGAAGCATCTGTTTATTTCAATACTGGTGTTATTTATTTTATCGGCTGTATTAAATTCTCTTATGACAGCGTTTAATAATAATGGAATGGCTAAAATGACAAGATTGTTCTTCATATTCTGCCAATTTGCTGTGCTGCTTAATGCATTTAACAATATAAAGAATATTGTGGCAGATACAATGAATGATATGCTGGAGTTCCTTAAGGTTGTAATACCGGCATATATGATGTGTGTTGCAGCAACAGGCTCGGGCCTTACTGCGATGATATTTTATAAGCTGCTTCTTGGAATTCTCTGCTTTGTGGAAGGGATTGTGGCGGCTGCACTTATACCGGTGGTTGAGTGGTATGTTATGCTTGGAATTTTGGAAGGAATATGTGGAGAGGACAGGTTCATAGGACTTATGAGTCTGATTAAAAAGACTGTTTTGTGGATATCCAAAGGAATGGTTGTATTACTGAGTGGAAGCGGGATTCTTCAAATATTAATAACACCTGTTATTGATAAGGCGAATATGACTTTTGTAAGGAAAACTGCATCTGC
>CAMENQ010000275.1 GCA_945928585.1 uncultured Roseburia sp.
CGTGAAATTAAGAAACCAAAAATTCGCGAATGCGAATTTATAAGCGCCGCTGCCGGGCGGCGCTTTGTGAAAGGAACAGATATGGCAAAAAAATCATCAGGTATCGGCGGACAGGCTGTGTTAGAAGGCATAATGATGAAGAATAAAGATAAATATGCCGTGGCAGTAAGAAAGCCTGACAATGATATAGCTATTGATATAAAAGAATATAAAGGTGTGGCAGGAAAAAGCAAAATTCTTAATCTGCCATTTATAAGAGGTGTATTTGGTTTTGTAGATTCCCTTGTATTAGGTATAAAGTCACTCACATATTCTGCTGAATTTTTTGAGGAAGAAATAGAAGTGACAGAGGACAAGCCGGTGGATAAAGTGGTAAAATCTGCATTTAAGGAAAAGGCAGAAAGCGTGATGATGGGACTTACTGTAGCTTTTTCAGTAGTTTTATCAGTGGCATTATTTATTGTTCTGCCTTATTATGTGTCAGAACTTTTTAAGTGGCTTTTAAGTATTAATTCCAATGCCCTTTTGGCAGTGATTGAGGGTGTTACAAGAATACTTATATTTTTACTTTATCTTGTGCTTATTTCAAGGATGAAAGATATCCAGCGAACCTTTATGTATCATGGTGCAGAGCATAAATGTATAAACTGCATCGAAAACAATCTGGAATTAAATGTACAAAATGTTGCTGCAAGCTCAAGACAGCATAAAAGATGCGGAACAAGCTTTTTATTGTTTGTAATGTTTATCAGCGTTATAGCATTTATACTTGTATCGGCATTCCTGCCGGCAGAAACCACAAGACTTGTAAAGGTTCTTGTAAGACTGCTTCTTATGCCTGTTATAGCAGGTATATCTTACGAGATTATAAGACTTGCAGGAAGAAGTGACAATATAATAGTAAGGATTTTAAGTGCTCCGGGACTTCTTATGCAGCGGCTTACCACAAAGGAGCCGACTGAAGATATGATAGAGGTGGCAATACAGGCTGTCGAGGCAGTGTTTGACTGGAAAGAGTGGCAGGAAAACAATAACGCAAATGTAACAGAAAGCAAAGCAGATGCAAAAAGTGATAATACAGATGCAGATGATAATGTGAATACAGCCGGTGATGTTATAGAAAATAGTGTTACAGGTAATATTATATAGAAAAAACGGTGGACTATGAGTCGCTATATAGATATTTTAAACAGTGGAAAGGAAAATCTGAAAAAGGCAGGCATAAATGATTTTAATACAGATGGGTGGCTGTTGTTTGAGGAAGCCTTTCATATGGACAGAACATCATATTTTATGAAACAGCTTGATGAATGCAGTGATGAAAAGGCAGAGCAGAATTTTTACCAAATGGTTAATGTACGATGTACGCATATTCCGTTGCAGCATATTACCGGACATCAGGAGTTTATGGGACTTGACTTTAAGGTCAATGGGCATACGCTGATACCAAGACAGGATACGGAATGTCTTGTGGAGGAAGCACTGAAATATATAAATGAATTATATAGAAAAAATATGGCACAGAATACAGAAAAAATAAATATTCTGGATATGTGCACAGGAAGCGGCTGTATAGCGATAAGTATATCAAAACTTGCCGATGTTAAAGCAGGAAATATAACCGGTGTTGATATTTCTACGGAGGCATTAAAGGTGGCAGCAGTAAACAAAATCAATAATAAAGCAGATAATGTTACATTTATCGAAAGTAATTTATTTGATTTTTGTCATACATCACAAAAATGCAGATGGGACATAATTGTTTCAAATCCCCCATATATACGGACAGAGGAAATAGAGGAGCTTACAGAAGAGGTACGGCTACACGATCCGAGACTGGCACTTGACGGAATGGAGGATGGGCTTTTTTTCTATAGAGAAATAACGAAAAAGGCTGCGGAATATATAAATGACGGAGGATACCTTTTGTATGAAATTGGCTGTAATCAGGGAGAAGAGGTGTCCGGCATAATGAAAGAAAATGGTTTTAAAGATATAAAGGTGGTAAAAGATATGGCAGGATTAGACAGAGTAGTCACAGGAAAGCTTAATCATTAGCATTGATATTTTTAGAAGTATATGGTAAAAGTATTAATGTAAAGCGTTTAAAATCATAAAAAAGCATTTAGGAAAAACGTTTTAAATGTAATAATGAAAAGCATGAATAAAAAAGCAATAAGCGGAAATGAGGATTATTATGTTTGATAAATTAGAAGATTTAGTAGCAAAATATGAGGAACTCTTAAATGAATTAAATAACCCTGATATAGTAAACGACCAGACAAGATATAAAAAGGTTATGAAGGAGCAGAATGATTTGGCTCCTATCGTGGAAGCATACAGGAAATATAAGCAGGCAAAGAAGGACGTTGAGGACAGCCTTGCCATACTTGATTCTGAGAGCGATGAGGAAATGAGAGAACTGGCAAAAGAGGAAATGAATGATGCCAAGGAAAGAATAGAAAAACTTGAGCAGCAGCTTAAAATATTATTATTGCCAAAGGACCCTAACGACGATAAGGATATCGTAATGGAAATCAGAGCCGGAGCAGGCGGAGATGAGGCAGCACTTTTTGCAGCAGAGCTTTTCCGTATGTATTCACACTATATTGAGTCAAGAAGATGGAAGATAGAAGTGGTAAATGCTGACGAGACAGGTATAGGCGGAATGAAGGAAATAGAATTTATGGTAAGAGGTCAGGGAGCATATTCCGTACTTAAGTATGAAAGTGGAGTTCACAGAGTACAGAGAGTTCCTGAAACAGAGTCAGGCGGACGTATTCATACATCTACAGCATCAGTAGCCGTTATGCCTGAGGCAGAGGAAGTAGATATACAGATAGATGAAAAGGATATAAGAATAGACGTTATGCGAGCATCAGGAAATGGCGGACAGTGTGTCAACACTACTGATTCAGCAGTACGTTTAACACATTATCCTACAGGAATCGTTATTTATTCCCAGACAGAGAAGTCACAGATACAGAACAGGGAAAAAGCATTTGCACTTCTTCGTGCAAAACTGTACGACCTTGAAATGCAGAAGGCTCACGATGCAGAAGCAGATGCCAGAAGAAGCCAGATAGGTACAGGCGACAGAGCTGAAAAGATAAGAACCTACAACTTCCCACAGGGAAGAGTCACAGACCACAGAATAGGACTTACACTTTATAAGCTTGAAAAGGTTATGAATGGGGATATACAGGAGATTATCGATGCATGTATAGCAGCGGACCAGGCGGCGAAACTTGCTCAGGTGAATGATAACTAGAGGGAGATAGAATAAGAAATTTAGTTAGGGAAGATAGGGCAATTTTTTTAATGAGTTGCAAACCGAATAGTTGAGGTATAAAAATGCCCTATATCAATTTAAATGTTGGTATAGGGATTTTTATGATGTAGGAGAATGAGTTTATATCAAAATCGTTGGCACAAATAGTTTGTGACTGTTAATTTGTTATATGTTTTTTTATTGTATTTGCAGATAAAATGAGTTAAAATATTGTTTTATATATACATAATTCAGATTTTATAAGTA
>CAMENQ010000276.1 GCA_945928585.1 uncultured Roseburia sp.
GAAAAAAGGATGGACATTATTTATGGCAGTAACAGCAGAATTGAGAGACTCAATAAAAAAAATGCAGACCGGAGAAGCGGAAGCATTTGCAACATTTTATGAGCAGACATATTCCTATGTATATGCAAAGGCAAAGTATATCATGCACGAAGAAGAAGATGCTCTGGATTTGACACAGGAGACATATATCCATGCTTATAGGGGAATCGGCTCTATTGAAGATATAAATAGTGTCTATGCCTGGTTAGGAGGCATTGTGTACAGACAGGGAATGAGAATATTTAATAAAAAGAAAGAAGTATTAACCGGAGAAGAAGAGGACTATTTGTTTGATGAAATCGTGTCCGATGAAGCAACTCCCGACCAGAGTGTAGAGCAGCAGGAAACGGTAAACATTGTAAAGGGAATGATAGATGAACTTCCAAAACTGCAAAGAATTGCCATAATGGCATTTTATTATGATAATATGAAGATTGACGATATTGCAGCTATGTGTGACTGTTCACCAAATACGATTAAAAGCAGACTGAACTATGCAAAAAAGTACCTTAAGGAAAAGGTTGAGGAACATGAAAAACAGAACAATTACAAGTTGTACTCTGTTTCACCGGCAATTATTATTCTTGTGTTCAAAAATCTTTTTACAGACCAGACATACAAAATGCCTTTGGAGGCTGTAAATGGTGTCTACGCTGCAGTATGTGAAAGTCTGGGAATCGGAACAGCTTCGGTGATTTCTGTGGGAGAAGGTGCGAGGGTTCTTTCAGAAATAGCCGAAACTGACGGGGCGGCAGCTTCCGGGGCAGCAGTGGCAGGAAAAACCACTTCGGAGGCAGTAACGGCAGCAGTAGGTGGAGTGGCTGCAGGTGCAGCAAAAGCAGGCATCGGGATAAAAATCGGAGTAATCATTGCCTCAGTTGCGGCTATAGGAGGAATTGGAACTGCGGTTGTCCTTAATATGGACAATAATACTAAAAATAATCTGCCGGAATATTTAGAAGAAAGTGGAAGTGTTATATATGACTCAATAACGGAAAATCCTGAGGAGACCTTTTCAGAAGAAGAAACAGATGAACCCATATACGATGAAGCCATTTCCATGGAAGGTTTATATACATATGGCGATTATACAATCAGCATAACAAATGCTGAAGTAACAGATTATAAAAATGCAACATTTGATGTAGAGATTGTAGACAATAGCATTTTGCAGGAAACGGTTGATACTCTTACACTGAGTCAGGTGTCAGAAATAGATGGAACAGCACAAATAAACGGAACAAGTGACAATGGATATCAGTGGATGGGAAATCTTTGGTTTATGGCGGATGGTTCAATCGTGATGTTTATGAGTAAGAGAACAGAAGAATATGGAGTATATGACTTAGGAAACTCAGTGGAGCTTATGATGTTTATAAAATCTGAAAAAAGGGAATTGATTACAGAGCGTATTCCGGAAGAAGGAACATATATATTTACAGAAGGAAATGACGTCTATAATGATGGCGGTTACGTACTTAAGATTTCTGAATTAAGCGAAGATGTTGATACAACATTTAAAATGGAGTTTGAAATAATAAGTGATGGCGGCCGTAGATTTGACAGCCTTGAGTTGGATACAGAGTATGTGTTTATGAATGATGGTATAGGCACTTTCTTTGGAACAACCGGCTGGGGAGTCGGTATTCGTGGATATTTATATGTTAATGAGGACGGAAGTATATCTTTAAGTTACACATCAATGAGCGGAGTGGAAAATGTATTATGGTATGGAGCATATCCGGATGCGACCTTTGAACCGATAGTTTTGGAAAAAGAATAAAAAAGTGCCGCATGGTTAAGAAATTAAAAAAATAAATTAAAAAAATTTTTTCAAAATATAAAACTTTTTACTGTAAAGAGTGAACTTATAATTGTAACGAATAAATTATAGCAGAATTAGGGCAAAACACATGAAAATGTGTGGCGCAAAGCTTAAGAGACTAAGTTGCATGGCAATATGTCAGTCAGTTGCATTATAGGTTAACAGGCGAAAAAACAGCCTATTACTACAGAAGATGAAGCTGACTGAAAGGTCAGCTTTTTTATTGGAAATTATTAAAGCACCGGCATAAAAAAGCGCCGCTGCCGTGCGGCGCTGACGAAAAGAAGGAAACCAATAAAGCAACAGCAAAAAACATTGCAAAAAAAATTCGCGAATGCGAATTTATAAGCGCCGCTGCCGTGCGGCGCTGCCGAAAAGAAGGAAACCAATAAAGCAACAGCAAAAAATATTGCAAAAAAAATTCGCGAATGCGAATTTACAAGCGCCGCTGCCGTGCGGCGCTGACGAAAAAAAAGAAACCAATAAAGCAACAGCAAAAAACATTGCAAAAAAAAATTCGCGAATGCGAATTTATAAGCGCCGCTGCCGTGCGGCGCTTTAGGAAAGGAGAAAACTATGAGAAGAAAATTGATTACTACAGTATTATGCCTGCTGCTTGCATTTTGCATTACAGCCTGCAGCGACGAAACAGGTGATACGGAAGCAAAAAAAGGCAGTACAACTTTAAAAACAACAGAAGAAAAAGATACTTCTTCTAAAAGCAGGGAGACTACAAAAAAGGCTGAAGCGACAACAGCTGCCACCGCAGACGAAACTACGGAGTTGTTAGAAGAAACAAGTATGGAATTAACAAGTAAGGCAGAAACAAGTAAGGTAGAAACGAATACGACACAGAAACAGACACAGTCAATACAGCAGGAAAGCACAAAAACGTCAGGAACTACGAAAAATAACGGTGGAGGCAGTTCCTCAAATACATCACAAAACACTACAAATAATAGTAATAACAATAATAATAATACCAACAACAGTAATACTAACAACAGCAATACCGGCAATGATAATGACAATTATAAGATATTAAACAATTACGAAACACTTGGCAGCAGGTATGATAAATATAAAAACGCTTATAAAACAGGAAACACATCAGGGTTAAGCGGTGATGAACTTACTTTTTTCAAAAATTTAAAAGAATGTTTAGACCAGGCTAACAGCAAGGGAACAAAAATTGACAAAGAGAAAGCAGTACATGACTGGATAATTCTTCATTGTAAATATGATGAAAAAAATTATTATGCTAATACTGTTCCATGGTCATCTTACAATCCTGAGGGTGTATTTATAAACGGTACCGCAGTATGTAACGGATATGCATTAGCATTTCAGCTGTGTATGGAAATACTGGGAATAGAAAGTAAGATTGTGGTTGGAACAGCCTCTTATAATTACCACGCATGGAATATTGTAAAAATGGATGACGGATGCTGGTATCATGTTGATGTGACATGGGATGACCCGATTCCTGATAAAGAAGGAAGAGTAAATTACAGGTACTTTAATATTACAGATTCATATATGAAAGGTTACGGACAGCACAATTTTAATATAAATGAAGTGTGTAATGCAACTCAGTATGGATATTGGAATTATTATGAGTCGGATACACTTTATGTGGAGACTTGTGATCAGTTATATGATGGC
>CAMENQ010000277.1 GCA_945928585.1 uncultured Roseburia sp.
TGCTGACTCATTATACACAAAAAAGCAGCCGGTGTAAACCGGCTACCCTAAAATTTTTTAAATTTTGTCATTTTTCTTATTTTTTCGACAAAAAAGAACAATTTTTTAGTTATTTTTCACCTGTCACCATATTTATGGCTCTATGATGGTTTTTTATAATTGCTTTTTTTACAGAACCTCCAAATTCACCATCTACAACCCAGTCTATTTTTTCTTCTGAATAAACCTTTAGCATGGATGCTTTAAATCTTAATACCATTTTGCTTCTCTTTCCCGTAAGAAGCGATGTAATTATCTCCTGAAACTCAATTGGTGAAGTTGGCGACTTTACAAGTGTAACCTCAAACACTCCGTCATCAAAACCTATATCCCTGCCTGTAATCCCCTTAAAGCCTCCAACCGACTGGGAATTGCTGACCATACCATAAATAAATTCACCCTCAAGCTTTTTTCCGTTTGCAACAGCTGTTATATGATAAGTACTCTGTATGGTAGGTACAAATTCTTTAATGCTTTCAAGAACATATGCTTTATGTCCCAGTATATTTTTAAGCTCCTGTGATGTACTATAAGAAACATCTGTGAATGCGCCAAATGCAGCCACATATACAAAACTCATATTATTAAATGTACCTACATCAAGATTCCTCTTCTTTCCATTCATGGCTGTTACTGCTGCATTAAGCATATTTTTAGGAAGTCCTATGCTTACGGCAAAATCATTTGTAGAGCCTGCGGGAATATATCCTATAGGTACTCTTTTTTCCACATACCACTCACTTATCATAAGTCCTGTAATAACTTCATTTAAAGTGCCGTCTCCACCGCTGCATACTATCATATCAAATTCAAAACCACGCTTCTGCACCTGTGCCATAGCATCTTTCTGACTTTGTGTCTGGTATGCCTCCACTCTGTAGCCTGATTTTATGAATATATCTATTATACCTGCCAGATACTTTCTTATTCTGGCTTTTCCTGATTTTGCATTATATATAAATAACAGTTTTTTCATAACTTATTTCCCACAACAGAATTTATATTTTTTTCCGGAACCACATGGACATGGGTCATTTCTGCCTACTTTCTTTTCCTTTACGACTGTGCCGGATTTTTTCTGTTCCAGATATAATTCCTTTCTTCTCTTTTCATCCGGTATAAGTGTATTCCATGCATCAAGAGTATATAACCATTCTGCCTTTGCATCTACCATATTTTTATAAAGAAGCTCAATATCATATCCTAAATTAACCTGAGTATCTTCTGTCATTTCCTCAATAGGGTTAGGATTTTTTAAGCTGTCATTAATTCCGTCAAGAAAGCCTACCATAATAAGAAGCTCTACATTATACTTCTCTGCCAGTTCCTTTACCGTACCTGTAACAACATTTTCAGGTTCAGCAAGTATCTGCTCGTAGATTCCCTTCTCATAATTAAAGTAGTTTGCCCAAAACATATCCATTTCTCTTTTGGATTTTCCTGCACCATATGCAAGACCTCTCCATGTTTCAAGTAATGTATATTCTTTCTTTTCTTCAGCTGCCATTTTTTCCATCCTTTCATACTATTGTGTTCACATAAAACACAAGCATTTTATTTATGATATTTCTTTTAAAATATGTTTAATTATTTTTTTATATCCGTTGTATTGTCAGTTTCCTCATTTTTGCTTTCCGTATTTTCATCATCCGGTATGGTTTTGTCCACACCTCTGCCCTTAAGCCACTTGGCTGTCCACATATATACATAAAGCAGAATAGGAAAGAATACCGTACAGAATATTGCCGCATTAAATACACCCTTTGCCTCAGGCCGTGTTGAAAATGATGCTACCAATGCCCATATATACATTGCTGCAAGCACAATAACCATCCCTATGGCCAATACTCTTTTTATATTTTTCATAGAACTTTTCATCCCTGCTGTCTGTAGATAATATCATGTCTGCCAGGACCATTTGATATCATAGTTATCTTTGCGTCTATTTCTTTTTCAATAAACTCAATATATTTCCTGCAGTTCTCCGGTAAATCCTCATACTTCTTTATGCCGCGTATCTCTGATTTCCAACCCGGAAGTACCTCATATACAGGCTTTGCTTTTTTAAGCTTACATGTAACAGGGAAATCCTTTGTAACCTTTCCGTCTATCTCATAACCTACACATACCGGTATCTCATCAAGATAACCAAGTACATCAAGAACAGTAAATGCCACCTGTGTAGCTCCCTGCATTCTGCAGCCGTATTTTGTGGCTACGCAGTCAAACCAGCCCATTCTTCTCGGACGTCCTGTAGTAGCACCAAATTCTCCGCCGTCACCGCCTCTGCGTCTAAGCTCATCTGCCTCGTCGCCAAAGATTTCACTTACAAATTCTCCTGCTCCTACGGCACTTGAATATGCCTTAACTACAGTGATGATATCCTTTATCTCATAAGGAGGAATACCTGCACCTATAGCACCATAAGCTGCAAGTGTGTGTGATGACGTAACCATAGGATATATTCCAAAATCAGGATCCTTAAGTGTTCCAAGCTGTCCCTCAAGAAGAATATTCTTTCCTGCCTTTATGGCTTCCTGTAAGAACAGTGCTGTATCACATACATATGGTGCTACCATATCTCTGTACTCATGAAGAGTCTTTAAAAGCTCGTCCTTATTAATTGGCTCCTTGTGATATAAATGCTCTATGAGAACATTCTTAAGTTCACATACTCTGTTTACCTTCTCTACAAGTGTCTCCTCATCAAAGAGCTCTGACACCTGGAAACCTATCTTAGAATATTTATCTGAATAGAATGGAGCTATACCTGACTTTGTTGAGCCAAATGACTTGCCTGCCAGTCGCTCCTCCTCATATGTATCTAATAATATATGATATGGCATAACTATCTGTGCTCTGTCAGATACCAAAATCTTTGGTTTTGGAACACCCTTAGATACTATATCATTTATTTCCCTAAACAAATCAGGAACACTGAATGCCACACCATTACCTATAATGCTTGTGGTGTGATCATAAAAAATACCTGAAGGAAGAATATGAAGTGCAAACTTACCATAGTCATTTACAATAGTATGTCCTGCATTGCTTCCTCCCTGAAAACGTACGATAATGTCACTTTTTTCAGCAAGCATATCTGTAATCTTGCCTTTTCCCTCGTCACCCCAGTTTGCTCCTACGACTGCTCTTACCATATTTAATCCTCCGTTTCACCTTATCTGCCGGTTGACAGAATATACCTTTTTTACAACACAAAACATATGCATACTCATATGAATATCATACATTTTATTTTGTACCTATTACTTTATGAGTATAGCATATGTTTTAATATAAGTAAATTTAATCTTTATTTTTTTATACATTTATCTCGGCTGTCATACCAAGAACATCTTTATTTTCCTCAAGTATAGGCTTAACCACCTCATCAAGGAATGTATCTACCTGCTCCGGAGCACGTCCGACATAAT
>CAMENQ010000278.1 GCA_945928585.1 uncultured Roseburia sp.
AGAAGAATTTTTATCTACATAAATACATTCAATGCCAAGTTTTTTTAGTGTAAAAGAGAAAAGGTTGATGGTGCCGCCATATATTTCAGGTGTGCTTATGATAGAATCACCAGCCTGACATATATTTAAGATGGAAAGCAGTGTGGCGGCCTGGCCTGAAGTGGTACACATTGCACCGACACCGCCCTCTAATGCGGCAATCTTATCTTCGACAGCCATAACAGTCGGGTTTCCAAAGCGAGAATAACAGAGACCTTTTGTTGGGTCATCGAATATTCCTGCAACTTCAGCGGCTGATTCATATACATAAGTAGTGCTTTGAACAATTGGCAGTACACGAGGTTCACCGTTTTTTGGAGTATAGCCTGCGTGTAAACATTTAGTTTCGTCTTTCATATATTCCTCCTTGTTTTGCGGAGCAAAATGCGAGCTGCTCTCAGCGAGCAGAGGAATTTTCCTCCTGAAATAGATAATATTTATATATAATTTCATAGGATAAACTATCTGAATTTGATAACATACTTATTGTACAAGGATTGTAGGAAATAAGCAAGTGAAATTAAAAAAGTATAAAATCTATTGACAATAGAAATGCAAGTGTTATAATCCTTTAAAATAAATAGTTTAAAAACAAAATGTTTGGAAACAAATTATTAAGTGTTTCATCGGAAACACATTTTTTAACAAAACATTTTGGCACTCATTAGGACTGATTGCTAACAAATTATATCTGCAAAGGTAATAAACTCATCTTATGCAGGTTATGGAAAGGTATGGTTACAAATATGGAAAAGCAGACAAGTAATAATGAAATTTGGGAAGAAATTGAACAGCATGGGGTACCATGTAAAATTGAACTATTATGTGATTACAAAAAATCATATACCGGGCCAGGAAAAGAATATGTTCCTTTGGGAAGCGTAGAAAATAAGAAGGTACATGTGTATGTTGAAGAGTTAAAACGTGATAAAGATAATGTACTATGGGGAAGGCTAAGAAGCGGTGAAGGATGGATTGATTTAATTGATGTTGAATTTTGCAATTAAAATACAAAACATGTGATAACATCGAAAAGAATAATGGAGGAACCAGAGAATGATACTTAGCAAACTGGCAGGACCTTTGATTGGAGCACTGATTGGTTACTGCACAAATTATATAGCAGTAAAAATGCTGTTTTATCCTAAGAAGGAAATAAGAATATTTGGACATAAACTCCCATTTACACCAGGAGCAATACCAAAAGGAAAAACAAGACTTGCAAATGCAATTGGAAACATTGTTGCGAATACTTTGCTGACAGAGGAGGATATTAAAAAGAAGATACTGTCACCTGAAACAGAAAATGCAGTAATGGATAAAATGACAGACGTATTATCAACAGATTTACATAGCTGTATTAGTAAAGTATGTCAGTCAGAAGAAACTTATGAAAATATAAAGGATAAAATAACTAATCAGTTGACAGACCAGATATTGGATTCTGTGCAACGCATGAATTTAGAGAATATCATTGTGCAGGAAGCAGGAAAGGCAGTCAAAGAAAAAACAAGAGGTACAATGCTTGAAATGTTCTTAAACGATGATATGCTGAATTCGTTAATCCAGCCGGTTGGGGGAGAGATCGTAAAATATATAAATGAAAACGGCAGAGATTATATAAAATCTGAAATCAGCACAAAACTGACCTCACTGGAAGAAAAATCTGTTATTGATCTGTGCGGTGCTTTGGACATTTCTAAGGACGGCATTCAGAAAACTGTAGATTCGTTATATCATACAGCACTTAATTCAGTAGTCGGCAGCTTCATTGGCAGCATTGACATAGCTGGTATTATAGAAGAAAAAATAAATGAAATGAGTGTTGATGATCTTGAGGATATGGTTCTTACCATTATGAAGAAAGAACTGAATACTATTGTAAATCTCGGTGCATTGGTAGGAGGACTTCTGGGAATTTTAAATATGTTATTCTAGTACAGTGAAAAATAAATGGCTGATTATTTGTTTTTCACTGTATTTACAGTAAGCAGCAGCTATTTGTAAGGTGAATTTTATACCTTATGGATAGCTGTTTTTTATTTTAAATCTTATTAAGGGAAAAAATGGAATTTTAAGAATTGTATTGGTAAGGTAATACCTTTTAGGGTACAATAGATATAAGTGAGTTTGTAACTATGATGGTAATGAACAGTTATGAATATTGATAATATTTAGGAAAGCGAGGCAGTACACATTGGATATGATTAAAAATCACATAGAGGAATTTCGCAGGGATTTAGAGAAATTCAATGAAATGACAGAGAAATTCTACAAAAAAGAAATAACAGTTCCAGAATATAAAAGCTTTTCCGGAGGTTTTGGCAGTTATGCGCAGCGTGGCGGAGAACGCAGCATGATAAGACTCAGGCTTGCAGGCGGAGAGGTGTGTGCAGACCAGATTAAATTTATTGCAGACAGCATAGAGAAATATAATATATCATTGGTACATCTTACAACCTGCCAGACGATACAGCTTCACAATCTCGAAAAGGACACTGTGTGTGAGCTTGCCAGTGCAGCACTTGACCATGGTATTATTACAAGAGGCGGTGGTGGTGATTTCCCAAGGAATGTTATGTGCTCACCATTATCAGGTGTTGAGAAGGAGGAGAGCTTTGACGTTCTTCCCTATGCAAAGCTTACAGCAGGGTATCTTCTTGGATTTATTAATAAAGTAAAATTTCCCAGAAAACTGAAAGTATGTTATTCTAATACGGAACAAAATGAGACACATGCTACATTCCGCGATCTTGGATTTGTGGCAAAAGAGAATGGCCATTTTGATGTATATGCAGCAGGTGGACTTGGAATAAAGCCTAAATTTGGTGTCAAAGTAGCAGAGGACATAGAGCCGACAAAAGTATTGTACGTTGTAAAGACTATGGTAGATATATTTACAACGTATGGAAATTATGAGAAACGTACAGCATCAAGGAGCCGTTTTCTTCAGGAGACATTAGGCGTAGAGGGATTTCAAAAAGTATTTATGGACACTCTTGCAAGAAATATTGAGCAGGGTGGACTTGATATCACAAACAAAAAATGTGCAGATTACGATGAGACTTTGGTAGTTACAAGTGCCAGAGAACAAAATACTGATAAAATAAAAGAAAATCCACATGTTATTGCTCAGAAACAAAAGGGCTTGTATGCAGTACATTATCATCCTATTGGTGGCTGCATACCTACAGATTTCTTTAGAAAAATATATGACACTATTGTCACATTCAGGGGCGCCCATACAGAAGAAAATGATTATGATATTAAGCTTCGTCTGACACCTACCCAGGGATTGTATGTAATAAATCTAACAGCAGCAGAGGCAGAGAGAATTCTTGAACTTACATCAGACGGTGCAAAGAATCAGTTTGAATGTTAACCAGCCTGTATTGGTGCAGACATCTGTCAGG
>CAMENQ010000279.1 GCA_945928585.1 uncultured Roseburia sp.
AGACGGTTAGCCTGATATATGTTAGTTATAAAAATAACCGCCAAAGTTTACCAGACCAGGGCGGTTATTTTTGTGTCTTATCATTGCTCTTAGACCCAACGGCATAACCAAGAGCAAAGCAATTTTTCAGTGGAAATGAGGATTAAAATGAAAACATTAATATTAAGAGGACATCATATTTTGTGTTCAAGATTATTTTCGGGCCATGGGTACAATGACCAGTTTGCAGTGCGCATGGGCGAGGTTGTAGCAAGAACAGGATTAAAAAACTATAAGCCGCCTGTGTCATATGAACTGGCAGAGCAGGTAAAATTAATATGCAGTAATGATTATGTATGCAGTAAATGCCCAAATCTTATTGAAAATCAGACAGAAAGCCGCTGCGATTTGGGTGATGATGATGTAAAAGAAAAGGACAGAAAAACTTTAAAATATGCAGAACTAAAAGAAAACAACATATACACCCTTGAGGAAATCGCAGAAGGAGTTGAAAAGATTACAGAGGAACAATTCAACGAAATATGCGGCACTTGCAGATGGTTTAAAGCAGGACTGTGCAGTTACGAAAAACTTAGGAATGGCGGTAAATAACGCCACAGCCTATTTTAATACCTGAATTTCCTGAAGGCTGTGAAGTAAAATCATCAGCCATATCGTGTATTATAATTGAACGGTTTATTATATCATTTATATTAAACCGTTCAGTATAAAATACAGAGTAGGCATATCCGTGGTTTCCAAGAAGGGGAGGCATATCACCTGCATGCATAGGATGAAGTGAGTTAGTCGGATTATAGTGATTACCTGTTTTATCAAAAGGCAGAGTGCAGTCACCGTTTTCGTGAATGTGCATTCCGTAAAACGAGGTCTTATTTTCAGGAAGTCCGAAAACCTCCACCTCCACCAATGCACCACCAAATGGAGTACCATAAAAATATGCTGTTCCGTGTAGCTTGGGATTTTCTTTGTTTCCTTTGATTAAAGCATACGCAGCGGGAGCGGTTTTATTTAATATATTAAAAAGTGTAGGCTGTAAGGTAGAATATAAAAAATTACTCATAGCTGTTCTCTTTTATATAAATATCTTTATATTGTATGCAAAAAAATTTAATTGGTTCTTTGTATAGATGAAGGCATATAATATACAGCCATCCGTTCCCTGCCCTTCACAAGCCCGTCTGAACGCCACATGTATCCCGGCAGTGCTGAATTGTTACAACTACTGTTACAATATATTCTTAATAAAATTAAGAACATATTGTAAATACAACAATTTTATGATATTATTTTGAAGAAATGTTTTTACGCAACATTAGATTAATGTATTAAATTGAAATGGAGGATATTATGTACATAACATGTTTAGACCTTGAAGGCGTATTAGTACCTGAGATTTGGATTGCATTTGCAGAGGCAAGCGGTATTCCGGAACTTAAAAAGACTACCCGTGATGAACCTGATTACGACAAGCTTATGAATTGGCGTTTAGGTATACTTAAGGAGCATGGTCTTGGACTTAAGGAAATACAGGAAACTATAGCAAAAATAGACCCTATCCCGGGAGCAAAAGAGTTTCTTGACGAGCTTCGTTCAATATGTCAGGTAATTATAATCAGTGATACATTTTCACAGTTTGCCACACCACTTATGAAAAAGCTTGGATGGCCTACTATATTCTGTAATTCACTTGAGGTAGCAGAAAACGGAGAAATCACAGGCTTTAAAATGCGCTGTGAGCAGTCAAAGCTTACTACTGTTAAGGCATTACAGTCTATCGGATATGAAACTATTGCCAGCGGTGACAGCTATAATGACCTTGGTATGATAAAGGCAAGTAAGGCAGGATTTCTATTTAAGAGTACAGATAAGATAAAGGCAGATAATCCAGAACTTGCAGCATATGAGACATATGATGAGCTTCTCGCAGCTATAAAGAAGGCTATGGATTAAGAATTATTAACAGACATGAGACTGTCGCACTAAGAAAATTTTACACAGTACCCGGTTGCCCTATGGATACATAATAATTCTAACGCTGGAGGAGCTGTTAGTAATTTATCAATATAATATAGCTATGCACTTAGCGTAGGTCAACTGTTTGAGGGACAGGCTTCTTTTTAGCCTGTTCCGAGTTTTGACCGTAGCTTAGTGCATAGCTATATTATATTGATAAAATTACTTACAGTTTCCGATGCGTTAGAATTATTATATATCCATATGGCAGCCGGGTACTGTATAAAATTTTCTTAGTGGTACAGTCCCGCCTGTTGGCAGACTGATGTAAAACATCTTTAGTACTTACAACTCATCACTATCCAAAACCACTGTAAACGGACCATCGTTAATAAGTTCAACTTTCATTTCAGCACCAAATTCCCCCTGCTCTACAATATCAATTTCCTCTTTACATTTAGATATTATATATTCATATAAAGCTTTAGCACTATCCGGGGCTCCGGCTTTAACAAATGATGGTCTGTTTCCTTTTCTGCAATCTGCATATAAAGTAAATTGAGAAATAAGCAGAAGACTTCCGCCCACATCCTTTAAGCCAAGATTTACTTTGCCGTTCTCGTCTTTAAATATACGAAGGTTAATCATTTTGCGAATCAGCTTATCTGCGGCTTCAACAGTATCGCCTTCACCTACTCCTATGAGAACCATAAAGCCTTTGCCTATCTGACCTATTATCTCGTTATTAACTGTCACTTTTGAGCTTGTTACTCTTTGAATTACGAAACGCATTTTCTATACTCCTTTTGTGTAGTTCCAAATGTCACTATCTACAGTATATATTAGCCGTATGTCTGCGTCAATATATTGTTTTATGCTGCAGATTTGTAACAGTTCCGCCCTGCCGATACCTGTAGCTTGGGGAACGGCTTCTATGGTGGCGGATACGGCTTAGTGGTTGTATATTATGTGCGTAAGCATTGAGGAGGATGTTAGAAATTTATTAATATGCTGCGGTTATCTTCTTAGCAGAGACCGTCTGTCTGAGGAAGTGGCTGAGTATTCAGACACTTCCGAGTTACGGTCGTCGCTTAGAAGATAGCCGCAGCATATTAATAAAATTTCTTACTGCCTCCGAAGCTTACGCACATAATATACAACCACTAAGCCGTATCCGCCACCATAGAAGCCGTTCTCCAAGCTGCAGGTATCGGCAGAGTGGAACTGTTACTGCAGATTGCTTTTTGATGCGGACATTTTAAGAGAAGTTTTCTTGAATCGTATAAGTGAAGCGGCAGTTTATACCCTTGGTTCTGTGAGCTTGTATGGATTTAATATATCATTAAGCTCATCCGCACTCATAAGATGATGCTTAATAACAAGCTTTTTAAGTGGTGTATTTGTCTTTAAAGCTTCTTTTGCCAGTTCGGCAGATTTTTTATTGATTTGATAGACGGAAATCTTCTTATAAGCCCGCGCAAGTGTT
>CAMENQ010000280.1 GCA_945928585.1 uncultured Roseburia sp.
CATAATATCATCTACGGCATTTTCCGGTATAACTACAACTGCCATAAATTCATTATCTTCAAGTTTTTCCATTGCTGCATCATAATCTGTAAAATCCAGATTTACAACACTTGTAATTTTTTTATTTCCAAGAAGCATTCCCTTTGCAACATCCATTATCCACGAGTCGTCAAGACATACTACTCCTATGTCCACAAATGCCTTACTGCTTTCATTTTCTCCATCGTCCGATGCTTTTCCCAGAATATTATTTGCTGATACAGCTATGGCGGTCACTATGAGAAGAAGCAGTGCCGTGCCTATAAGCAGCTTTGGCAGAGTCTTTACTGACTTTTTTATTTCAAGTTTTGTCAGAGTTTTAAATCGCTTCATTATAATCCTCATTTCTCCTCACTCTTTTACAAATAAAGCCATTTCGGTTTTACATCATACTGCTTTTCAAAAGTTCCTCTCCTCTAAGGCTTTTATCTGCTTCTTTCAGTATTCCGTCTGAAACAAGATATATAGTATCACACATATCAAGCTCCTCTTCATCATGAGTCACTATAATTACTGTCCCTCCTGTACTTATATACCATTTCAGATAATCCCTTATTGTCTTTTTTGCAATTAAATCAAGTGCCGCCCCCGGCTCATCCAATAAAAGTATACCCGGCTTATTATGGACGGCTATGGCTATTGACACCCTCTTCTTCATACCACCGGAAAGCTTTTTTACTGTCTTTTTCTGGTACTCATTTATACCCAGATTTTTTAAAAAACCACTTTCAAGTTCCGTATTTAAATCGCATGGACTGTCACAATACCAAAGTTTAAGATTATCTCTTACGCTTAAATCCTCTATCAGTGGATTTTCCTGCGGAACATAACCTATGCACCTGCTGACATAGCTTTTATTTTTTTGCAAATCTACTCCGTATGCAGTAACACTTCCTTCATCTGCCTTCTGTATTCCTGCAATAACAGATAACAGGGTGGATTTTCCTGAACCATTGACACCAACGATGCCTATGCACTGGCCTGCACTGCAGGAAAATCCTGCCCCTTTAAGCACCTTATGTCTTCCATACGATTTTTTTATGTTTTCTACTTTTAAAATAACATTATCCATTATTATTTCTCCACAAATTTGCTGTATGCTCATATTAATTCACATTAATTTATATTACTGCTCTTATGTGATATTAGATGCTGCTTTCAGATGTTTTTATTGGTATTTGTACGCTTTTTTCAGCATTTCAATTTCTCTTGCGTACCCATCCAGTTCATTTGGCGTTTCAAGATTAAATGGCAGTTCTCTCATAGCAGGATGGTTTATGACTGCTGCAATTGCGTCAAAGCCTATATTTCCTTCGCCTATCTTTGCATGTCTGTCCTTGTGGCTTCCAAGTATATTCATGCTGTCGTTTAAATGTACTGCCTTAAGCCTGTCAAGCCCTATGACATCATCAAACTCTTTCATAACGTCATCAAGATGATTTACTATATCATAACCGCCGTCAAAAATGTGACATGTATCAAGACATACTCCAAGCTTATGTCCAAGTTCGGCCTTGTCAATAATTCTTCTGATTTCCTCAAAGGAACGTCCTATTTCGCTTCCCTTTCCTGCCATTGTTTCAAGAAGAATGGTTGTAGTCTGCTCCTCCTTCATTACCTTGTCAAGCATCTCCACAATATAGTCTATACCTGTATCCACTCCCTGCTTTACATGACTTCCCGGATGAAAATTATAATAATTTCCCGGAAGATGCTCCATTCTCCAAAGGTCATCTGCCATAGTCTCTGTGGCAAATTTTCTTATACCTTCATCAGCTGCACAGCCATTTAGTGTATATGGTGCATGTGCAACAATTTTTCCTATGCCGTTTTCCTTTGCAAATTCAAGATATTCAGCTATATCCTTCTCATCTAAAGGCTTTGCCGCACCTCCTCTTGGATTTCTTGTGAAAAACTGAAATGTATTGGCTCCTATCTTTACAGCCTCCCTGCCCATGGCAAGAAAACCTTTTGATGCTGATAAATGACAACCTATATAAAACATTGTAATCCTCCTTTTTAATTTCCAGACTTCCAGCTTTCGCTAGGTGAACAGTTGAATGTAAGCTCCTTACCGTCTGATTTTATAATAATGGCACCCTGCTCATCTGTGCGGAATACCTTTATTCCCATACTTCTGAAAGTATTTAAGGTCTGTGCATGGGGATGACCATAGGTGTTGTCTTCCCCGCAGCTTATTACTGCATACTCCGGTCTTACAGCCTCCATAAATTCCTCTGTATTAGAAGATTTGCTTCCATGATGTGAAGCCTTATAGACATCAGCCTTAAGCTCCTCACCGCTTTCAAGCATATCTTCCTCTGCTTCCTCCTCCGCATCCCCTGCCAGAAGAAAGCTTGTATCTCCAAAAACAAGTCTTATTCCTACGGAATAATTATTCGCATCATCTCCGTAATCATCTGAAACAGGACTTATGATAGTAAACTGCGCCTGTCCCAGACCGTAGGCTTGTCCTGTTTTTGGTCTTGTAATCTTATAGTTTTTATTGTTTATGGTATCAATTACATCTCTGTAGGTTTTTGTATCCTTTTCAAATTCAGGAAGAATAATGGTGTCGCAGTCAAATTTGTATATAACTACATCCATGCCACCGATATGATCCGCGTCAGGATGGGTTCCTATAACATAATCAAGCTTTGTTATATTCTGCTTTTTAAGATACATTTCCACAGTGGTTCCCATATTGTTATCGCCTGCATCTATAAGCATAGCATGTTCTCCACATGTAATAAGTGTACAGTCTCCCTGTCCTACATCTAAAAAATGTACCGTAAGGGTATCTGTCAGTTGAACGGTAGCAGTATCATCTTTTTGTTCCGTTTCGCCTTGTATCGTGGTTTCGCTCTGTTGAGATGAGGTTTCGTTCTGTACTGTGGCTTCATTATGTTCTTTACCCTGTTCATTGATTTCACTGTGCTGTACTTTATCTTTCTGTCCGTCAGACCTGTCCGTAACGCTTCCGCAGCCTGTAATTAACAAAACAAGTGCAAAAATTACTGCCCATATTCTGCTGCTTTTTATGCTAATGTTTCGCTTATTTTTGTATCTGTCGTTCTTCATGGTGGGATTTCCTTATATTTTTTATAATATTATATAAAATACTTACATTATAACTTTAAATTTTTCCTATTAACTTGTCAACTAAATAAATTCTAAAAAAATATATTAACTTAATTTTATGGGGATTATAAATGAAATATGTATACTTATAATAATTTTATTTATATTAGATTTTTTATATACTTTATATTTTACTCTGATAATTCTCTAACTGATGAAATACTCCAACTATAATTACAACATCGAACCTGACAGAAAATATTATTATATAATC
>CAMENQ010000281.1 GCA_945928585.1 uncultured Roseburia sp.
TCTCAAATTTGCGTCTGCCATCATAGCTACTTTGTGACGCTCCGACACAAATAGCCGTGCGAAAAATGAGCTATCGAGCTCATTTTTCACACTACTCTTACGCCCATATGGGAATATGCAAGTTCAGTAACCACCCTTCCTCTTGGAGTTCTGTTTATAAAACCATTTTTTATAAGATACGGCTCATAAACATCTTCAATAGTACCTGCATCTTCACCTATGGCCGCAGCAAGGGTATCAAGGCCTACAGGACCTCCCCCAAATTTGTTTATAATGGTTTCCAGTATACTTCTGTCTCCGTTATCAAGTCCGTACTTATCTACATCCAATGTATCAAGAGAATAATCAGCTACTTCTTTTGTGATTTTTCCGTCATATTTTACTTCGGCAAAGTCACGTACCCTCTTTAAAAGTCTGTTGGCAAGTCTGGGAGTTCCCCTTGAACGCCTTGCTATTTCACATGCTCCGTCATCTTCTATATCCACTCCCAACACACCTGCCGAGCGGATAATAATGCTTTTAAGCTCATCAACGGTGTAAAATTCAAGCTTATTTATCACACCGAAACGGTCTCTTAATGGTGCCGTAAGAAGGCCGGCTCTTGTAGTAGCTCCCACAAGTGTAAACTTAGGCAGGTCAAGCCTTATGGATCTTGCGGCAGCCCCTTTTCCTATCATAATGTCTATGGCATAATCCTCCATGGCAGGATATAATACTTCTTCTACCTGTCTGTTCAGACGATGTATCTCATCAATGAAAAGTACGTCGTTTTCTTTAAGATTATTTAAAATGGCAGCCATTTCACCAGGTCTTTCTATGGCAGGACCACTTGTCACCTTTATGTTTACTCCCATTTCATTTGCAATAATACAGGCAAGTGTAGTTTTTCCAAGTCCCGGAGGGCCGTAAAAAAGTACATGGTCCAGCGGCTCATTTCGTGTTTTTGCTGCCTCTATATATATTTTAAGGTTATTTTTAGCTTTTTCCTGACCTATATACTCATTAAGCCCTCCCGGTCTTAAGGAATTTTCAATGACAACGTCATTGTTTGAAAGCTCTGTATTTATAAGTCTGTCCATTGTAATATTCCTTCCTGCTTTTTCTTAAAAAGATACCGCTTATACCAGCTTTTTTAATGCAGCCTTAATAAGTTCTTCTACTGTATCTGTATTATCAGTATCGCACATTCTTATAGCCTTAAGAGCCTCTGTCTGTCCATAGCCAAGGGATGTTAATGCCAATGCTGCTTCATTTACAATATCTCCTTCTGCTCCAAAAGAACTTCCGGTCTCTCCAACTATTTCTCCCTTTTCGGAAAAATCCTCTATCTTAAGCTTGTCCTTCAACTCCAAAATAATCTTCTGTGCTGTTTTTGCTCCAATACCGGGAGCTTTTGAAATAGCTTTTGAGTCACCTGACATAATGGCAAATCTGAGATTATCTGCTGACAATGATCCCAATATACCTATAGCACCCTTTGGACCTATACCGTTTACTGTTATCAAAAGCTTGAAAAGTTCTAAATCTTCCTTTGTTAAAAAGCCGAAAAGTGTAAATGAATCTTCTTTTACGCTTAAATATGTATATAGCTTTACCTCTCTGCCAGTGTATCCTATGGCTGCAATAACGCCTGATGGAACGTATACGTTATAGCCTATGTTATTTGCTTCTATGACTACTTTGTCGGCAGTTATGTCTTCTATGATTCCTTTTATATATGCGTACATAAATTACCTCTCAAAAAATTTTAACTTTATTGATATTTTATCATATATTTCTTTCGAACGCAAGTTCTAATTGTAATATAAATAAATATAAATAAAAATATATATTTATTTATATTTATTTACAAATTATTAAACAAATGGTATATTTCACTTGTACAATTATTTTTTAATCTAAAAATAAGGAGGAAAATTATGTTTGAAAAACTCTTTAAATTGAAAGAAAATAACACAAACACAAAAACTGAGGTTCTGGCTGGTGTTACAACTTTTATGACTATGGCATATATTTTAGCGGTAAATCCAAATATTCTTAGTGATTCCGGAATGGATAAAACAGCCATTCTGATGGCTACTGCTATTGCAGCCTTTATTGGCTCTTTATGTATGGCATTTATGGCAAACTATCCATTTGCTCTTGCTCCCGGTATGGGCTTAAACGCATATTTTACCTACACTGTATGTATGCAATATGGCATACCCTGGCAGACTGCTTTATTCGCCGTATTTATTGAAGGTGTAATATTTATAATTCTTTCACTTACAAATGTAAGGGAAGCTATTTTTAATGCCATCCCTGCCACACTAAAGCTGGCAGTAAGCGGAGGAATAGGTTTATTTATTGCATTTATAGGTTTTCAGGATGCAGGACTTATTGTTTCAAATGATTCCACCCTTGTCACATATATCGACTTTAGTAAAGATTTCTTCAATTCCGGTATGGCGGCAATATTTGCTATTGTGGGAGTTATCATTACCGGTATTCTTTTAGTAAAGAAGGTACGGGGAGGTATTCTTTTCGGTATACTGATAACATGGATTATAGCTATGATTTTTGAAGCTGTAGGAATATTTGAGCCTGCTGTATCTTCTATTCCTACAAATTTTTTCAGTTTTGAAATTAAATCTTTAGGTGAGACCTTTGGTCAATGCTTCCATATTGATTTTAATGCTACATCTGTACTTAACTTTATAGTTGTTATATTCTCATTTTTATTTGTAGACTTATTTGATACACTCGGTACTCTTATCGGTGTATCTACGAAAGCAAATATGCTTGATGAGAATGGTAAACTCCCGCATATAAAAGGTGCTTTACTTGCCGACTCAGTTGCAACCTGTGCCGGTGCAGTCCTTGGTACATCAACTACTACAACATATGTTGAAAGTGCGTCAGGTGTAACCGAGGGAGGAAGGACAGGGCTTACTGCAGCTACGACGGGTATTTTGTTCCTTTTATCTGTTTTCTTCTCACCATTGTTTGGAACTATTCCTTCATTTGCCATAGCCCCTGCACTTATCACGGTAGGATTTTATATGATTGGAAACGTGGTGAAAATAAACTTCGAAGATCCGGGTGAAGGTATTCCTGCTTTTCTTACAATAGCAGCAATGCCACTTGCATACAGCATCTCAGAGGGTATTGCCATTGGTGTTATTTCTTACACACTTATAAACTTTTTCACAGGTAAGGCAAAGAATAAAAAGATTAGTATTCTTATGTATATACTTACATTGTTATTTATTGCAAAATATATATTCTTGTAAAAAAGTGCCGCCCGGCAGCGGCACTTACAAATTCGCATTCGCGAATTTTTAGTTTCTTTATTTCACGCTGTTGCTTTAGTAATTTCCT
>CAMENQ010000282.1 GCA_945928585.1 uncultured Roseburia sp.
ATGATACCAGAAGAAATGCGAATCGCATTTATGATTTTAAGACAGGCTGTGTAAAGACAGAATGTTTACAGGAAGGCTGGCAGACCAGCGGAAGCGTGAAAGTAGTCAGAATGGCGTTTAATCTGTACTGCAATGGTACACCAAGCGTGGACGATTACAAGAACGCAGAGGAGCAGATTAATGAGTGTAGGCAGTATACGGTGGAAGAATTGTTCTGCTGTGCCTATGGAACAGTCCTACGATCTTCGAATTGACAATCTATACGAGAGACTGCAAAGAATCGAAAAAAATCTCTTTACTGACCGGACCAGATCCATTGCACTGAGCGAATATTAAGTTTTTCTGAATATTATGACGGATGAATCTTATGACCATATTCTGTTTATAAAAGAAAACGGGCAGGTAATGACGATGGAAGGAAAAGAAAGTTATATAGATATCCAGAGCTGCTCCTTAATGAAACTTCAGGTAAAAGAGAGAATTGCCCAAAGTGTTTCATGGAATGTGGATTTAGAAAAAGAGAGCAGCTATCTCATAGCACTGCCGTGTGAACCATATTATGTTGATGAGAACGAATTCTCTGCAATTGGTTTCCTGTTTGACAGGGCCAGAATAGACAGCTTATTCAATGTAAGCGGTTATGGGGGAAAGGCACGTTTGTTTTCGGTAGATGAAAACGGAATTGTTACCTATACAAATCAGGATGGTGAAAAGTATTATCGTAACTATTCACTGCTGAAGAATATGAAACAGGATGAATTTTTAACTGAACAGCAGTATGAACAGCTCAAAGAAAAACTGGAAACTTATGAAACAGGTGTAGAGATTCTTGGGGAAGGAGAGTATTATATGGGATTTTGCCCATTACAGTCAGGTAAGAGTGAACTTGTCTGTATTGTGCCGGTCTCAGCATTAAACAATTCGCTGTTGGCTTATCAGGACATAGCTGTGCAGATGATTGTGGTTGGTATGGTTATATTAGCCATTCTTTGTCTTATTTTGTTTTATATGAACTCCAAGACAAATCATGCAGTGCAGAAGGCAAAATTCGAGGAAGAAACCAGAAAAATCAAAGAGGAAGTCATGACAGCACTTGAAGTTGAGAGAGATAGAGCTGATTACGCAAATCAGGCGAAGAGCCAGTTCCTTTCTAATATGAGCCACGATATCCGAACACCGATGAATGCCATTGTTGGATTTACGTCTCTTGCCATTGCACATACTGATGATAAAAAGGTATTAAGGGACTATCTTGAAAAAATAAGTGTATGCTACCGTGAAAGAAACTGTACCGGAAACATCTTATGAACAGTTCAATGGAAAACGTGTATTAGTTGTTGATGATGTAGAGTTGAACCGAGAGATTGCGGTTGCCATTATTGAAGATGCCGATTATGAATGGTTATGAGGCAACGCAGGAAATACGTAAGCTTGAAAACCGTAAACTGGCTGACAATCCTATTATAGCAATGACGGCGAATGCATTTGAGGAAGACAGGATATCCGCGCTAAAAGCAGGTATGAATGATCATCTGGCAAAGCCGATTCAGCTTGAAAAACTGTATGAGATAATGAGCAGGTATTTACAACAATAATTCTTATCAAGAGGCTTCCACCATCAAAATGAGGCTGTTTAGGGTGCCTTTGGTTTAAAAATAGTAAATTGGAATATAATAATGAAAAGAGTCCCATTGGCACAGTTATATGTGTCGATGGGATTTTTTGTAGCAAAAAACAATAAAAAAACAGCAAAATATGATAAGTCATTTAACAGGCATAAGTATATTATAAAAGCAGAAGAAAAATACATATAGCAGAAGATACACTTTCTCTGCAGAAAGGTTCAGGTGAAAATTTGAGTAAAAATAAAAAAATAATACTGACTACTGTTGCCGCTGTAATGATACTTGCAATAACCGCCATATGTATGGCAGTAATAAGCAAAAAAAAAGCAGGTGACAAAGAAGACAAAAAAGGTGATGGTTATAAGGAGGAAACAACAGAAATGACGGCGGAGGAGATTTTCAAAGATATGGAATACAGTGTAAGCTATAAAAAGGAAAATGCCAACAACCCAATTTACACCCAGAGGTTCGGAGCAGACCCGGGAGTTATGGAATATGATGGCAGAATATACATATACACAACAGATGATATATTAAGCTATGATTCAAATAATAATCCTGTAGAAAATAATTACAGTCTTATAAAAACCATTAACTGTGTATCTTCTGATGATTTAGTCAACTGGACAGACCATGGGGCTATAAAGGTAGCAGGTCCTGACGGAGCAGCCAAATGGGCAGGAAATTCATGGGCACCATGTGCAGCACATAAAACCATAGATGGAAAAGAAATGTTTTATCTGTTTTTTGCAAACGGAGGAAACGGAATATGCGTACTGACAAGTGAAAGTCCGACAGGCCCTTGGACAGACCCTCTCGGAAAGCCGCTTATTACAAGAGAAATAAAAGGTTGTGAGGATGTAATATGGTTATTTGATCCTGCCATACTGACAGATGATAACGGCAGCAGTTATCTTTACTTTGGAGGTGGCATACCTGATGAAGAATTTGCCAATCCGGGTACGGCCAGAGTTGTAAAACTATCGGAAGACTTGCTAAGCCTTGAGGGTGATGTTCAAAAAATAGATGTACCATATCTGTTTGAGGATTCGTGCATAAATAAGATAAATGGAAAATATTATTACTCATACTGTTCAAATTTTACAACTGATGGCAATGCATTAGGATTACACGGCGGAGCCATACAGTATATGGTCAGTGACAATCCGATGGGTCCGTTTGAGTATGTGGGAGAGGTCTTTGAAAATCCGGGGGTATTTTTTAATTTAGGCGGTAATAACCACCATACCATCTTTGAATTTAATAATGAATTTTACATAGCTTATCATGCAAGAACCGTAGAAAAAGCTATGGGCATAACAGGAAATTACAGAAGCACGCATATTGATAAACTGGAATTTAAAGACGGACAATTTGCAAAGGCAAAAGGCACATATGAGGGAGTCAGTCAGATAAAAAATTTTAATCCATACAAGGTAAATTTAGCATCCACAATGTCAGATAATGGTGGAATTACCGTAAATAATGATAAGGAATTATCATTAGACGTACAAAAGGGAAACTGGATTAAAGTTTCAAATGTGGATTTTGGAAATTCATCTAAAAGTCTGACGGTCAGGGTAAAGTCAGATGAAAAAACATATATAAAAATATGTCAGAACAATAAGGAAAACGAAAAAGCATTTTATTTGGAAATTCCATCATCAGACGGAAAATATATGAATATAACGGCAGATACGGATATGTTTAAAGGCACAGGTGATTT
>CAMENQ010000283.1 GCA_945928585.1 uncultured Roseburia sp.
CACCTCTTATCTTTGCAGTCACAAACTGTACCATTTCAAGACTTTCCCTATATTTTAATCCTTATAATTTTTAAGTATATTTTTTATATATTTTCTATATTCCTTTACAACATCCTCAGGACCCGTAATAATAACATCGCTTCCAATACCTGTAAGCCAGCCGAAAAACTGGGGACTTACATTTATTTTTACACGTACCTTAAAAACACCGCTTTTTACATTTCTCACTGATACATCAGTTCCAAAACGGTCCATAACGACACCTATAAGCTTATCCTTACATTCCAGTGTAACTTCCTGGTCTTCTCCTGCAAACATTCCAAATGTCTTTTTTGAAAAATCGGCAGTGTTAAATTTTTCAAAATGCTCTCTGCCTTCCCTTTGCTCATCAAGTATTGTAATTTTCTTTATCTTATCAACTCTGTAAAACTTTACTGAGCCTGCCTCATTGTCATAAGCTATAAGATAATAATTTTCATCATCCCAGTTTAACGCCCATGGGCTTACATTGTAAAGCTCGCCGTTTTTCTTTGGAACAAGTTCTTTATCCGTAGTCCATTCACAATACTGAAATGTTATTTTTTTATTTTCAGATATTGCCTCATGCAAATCATCCACATTGTAGTAGATGCTTTCGTTCATTGTCTTAATGCGGTTTGACACATATACCTGTCTTTGCAGCTTACGTGCCTGATTAATGCCTGCAAGCCCTTCAAGCTTTTTTATAAGCTCATTTGATTTTTTCGTTGTAATAAATTTTGATGACTGAACGGCATCCACTAAAAGCTTAAGCTCCGGCAGTTCAAAATCTCTTGAACCTATATAATAGCCTGATGGTCTGTCCTTTTTATTTACTATGTCAAGACCAAATAGTCTTAAGGCCTCTATATCATCATATATGCTCTTTCTCTCAGCTTCTATGCCATACCCTTTAAGATAATCAAGTATGTCTCTCATACTCATTATATGCTCCTCATCTGTTTTTTCAAGGAGCCCTCTCATTAAATATAAAAGCTTAAGCTTCTGATTGGATGATTTTGCCATAATTTACATACCTGCCTTAAACTCTTTTACATACTCTGCTGCTTTTTTCTCATTATAACTGCTTTTCTCAAGCAATGTTATAAGATGTGAGCCTACTATTGCACCATCTATTAAATCAGCAAACGGTTTAATATCCTCCGGTGTTCTTATTCCAAAGCCCAGCATTACAGGCACCTTTGCAATCTCCCTTACGCTTTGTAAATATTCCTTTACATCCTTATGAAAATCTGCTTCCTGTCCTGTTACACCCATAGATGATACACAGTAAACAAAGCCTCTTGCATTTTCAAGGAGCATAGGTATACGCTGCTTTGACACAGGTGCAATAAGCTGTATAAGTATTGTTTCATCTCCTGCATTTTTTAGTGCTGCTCTCAGTTCATCCTGCTCCTCATATGGCAAATCAGGAACAATAACTCCGTCTATGCCTACTCTCTTACATTCATCAGCAAATGCCTGCAGACCATAATGGAGCACTGTATTATAATACATCATAAATACAATAGGAAGCTGGCAGTCCTCTCTCAGTTCCTCCACCATTTTAAAGCATTTAACAAGGTTCGTACCATTTTGAATCGACCTGTAAGATGCATCCTGTATAACAGGTCCGTCTGCCACTGGGTCTGAAAATGGTATACCAAGTTCTACCACATCAAGTCCTGCCTCATACTGTGCTTTAAGAATTTTCTTTGTTCCCTCCATATCAGGAAGTCCTGCCGTAATATATGTAATAAACGCCTTCTTCCCCTGACTTTTAAGTAATTCCATTCTTTCTTCTATTCTATTCATCTTTCCATTTCCTTTCTAAATAAAATTTCCGGTCGCGCTTTGTTATTTATTTACATTTTTCCCCTCAAGATAATCCGCCACCGTATGCACATCCTTATCTCCACGGCCTGACAGACACATTACTATTATCTGGTCCTTTGTCATATCCTTAGCCATCTTAAAGACATGTGCCATGGCATGTGCACTTTCTATTGCAGGAATAATACCCTCAAGTCTGCACATTTCCATAAGTGCGTCCATACATTCCTTGTCTGTAATAGATACATATTCTACCCTGCCGCTTTCCTTAAGGTATGCATGTTCAGGGCCTACGCCCGGATAATCAAGTCCTGCTGATATGGAATGTGCTATCTGAACATTTCCGTCTTCATCCTGTAAAAGATATGACTTCATACCATGAAGAACACCGGGTGCTCCAAGTGCCATAGCGCTTGCATGCTTTCCTGTTTCTATGCCAAGTCCTGCTGCCTCTACGCCAACAAGCTTAACATCCTTTTCATCTATAAATTCAGCAAACATACCTATTGAATTTGAACCGCCGCCGACACAGGCTACTACTGCATCAGGAAGTCTTCCTTCTTTTTCAAGTATCTGTCTCTTTGCCTCTTTGCTTATAACTCTCTGAAATTCCTTTACCATCTTTGGATATGGGTGAGGGCCTACTGCAGAGCCAATTACATAAAATGTATCCTCTGCCTCCTTTGCCCATGTACGGATAGCTTCATTTGTAGCATCCTTAAGTGTGGCACTTCCTGTAGTAACAGGAACAACCTCTGCCCCTAGCATCTCCATACGGAATACATTAAGTTTCTGTCTTTCTATATCTTCAGCTCCCATATATACCTTACACTTCATTCCAAAAAGAGCTGCTCCCGTAGCTGTAGCCACACCATGCTGTCCTGCGCCCGTCTCCGCTATAACCTTTGTTTTACCCATACGCTTAGCCAAAAGTATCTGTCCTATAACATTGTTTATCTTATGTGCTCCCGTATGGTTTAAATCCTCTCTCTTAAGATAAATCTTTACTCCGTATTTCTCTGAAAGTCTCTCTGCAAAATAAAGCGGATTTTCCCTTCCTACATATTCCCTAAGATAATATTCATATTCAGCCATAAACTTTTCATCCTTTATAGCCTCCTCAAAAGCTTTTTCAAGTTCTGACAATGTGTTCATAAGTGATTCTGCAACATATTGTCCTCCAAATTGTCCGTAATAAGTATTTTTATTCATTTCTTTTTTTCCTTTCCTGTTTTATTTTAAATTTCCCTAACTGCCTGTACAAAAGATTCTATTTTTTTCAAATCCTTTCCACGCAGGTTTTTATCATCATATTCCACTCCGCTGCTGACATCTGCAACATCAGGATTTAATGTCTCTATGGCAGTTTTTACATTTTGCGGTGTCAGACCTCCTGCCATAATAAAAAGCTTGTCTGAAACATCTGTATTTTTTAAGCTGTCCCATTTAAAGCACTCTCCGCTTCCATAAGATGCTCCATCAAATAATATACCA
>CAMENQ010000284.1 GCA_945928585.1 uncultured Roseburia sp.
TACCTTCATTGCTATGGCTATTTCCTTCTGAGACTGGTACTCATGATCTGACAGTTCCATAAGGATGCGATGCTGTCCCTGAAATCCACCTACTCCCTCCAGACAGTTTTCCGTTATCCGTCTGTGAATTATATTTGTACGTATCATCTTAAAGGTTATATCTCTTTCCTTCATTTTTCCACTCCATTCCTACAGACTGCTTCTGTATTTTAGTTCTTTTTTTACATTTTTATATAAATCAATATATAATTTAAAAGCTTATCATTAGCGGGCTAATGATATGTCTTGAAGAAAAGAAACCCACTGAGGTTTCTTCTCTTTAACATGTTTATTATACTATTGATTGTCCTTCATATATTTTTTTATTCCTTCAAAGGTTTTCTCACTAATATAATGTTCTATCCTGCAGGCATCCTCTTCCGCAGTTTCCGGTGATACTCCTGCCACCTTCTCCAAAAATTCAGTCAGAATATTATGTCTTTCATATATACCTGTTGCCAATGCCCGTCCTTTTTCGGTAAATTTAATATAACCATCTTCATTTATGGTTATATAACCATCCTCACGAAGCACACCCATGGCACGGCTGACGCTTGGCTTACTAAAATTCAGCTCTCTGGCTATATCTATAGAGCGGACATTTCCACTCCTGTTAGCCAGTATAAGTATTGTTTCTAAATAATTTTCTCCAGATTCGTACACTTCATAGCCTCCCAAACATTTTTCTGTAAATAGATTAACATTTTATAATCCCAACGTCAAATATTATTTCATATTTAATCATTTGGGTGTCCCATAATCATACCTGTAATCTGCTTAAGTATTATATCATTTGTTTTTATGAGAACCTTTAAAAATGTAACAACCTCTCCCATAATTACTGCATTTTCATTGCAGGTCTGTACAATTCCTATGCCAAGATAGCTGAAATTATTTACTAAGCCCACAAAAGAACCTGCCTCAAAACTGCCGCTTTCCATGCCTTTTATTACATTTAACTGATTTGCAATGCTTAATACTCTGTTTATTTCATCTATAAGCATATCAAGTGTCATCTGCTCATTATTTTCCACTCTGATATCCATATCTGCAAGTATATCCTCTGTGAAAATATCATTAAGATATTTTTCCACTTCCTCCTTCCAGATAACGCTGTCCTCTCCGTCAATAGTGGTATATGCAAACTTTATCAAATCTCTTACATATGTTTCGTGAAGCTTTTCAAGAGGTCTGCCGCTTTTCTTTACATAATCAAGATTTTCAAGTTCGTTTAATTCAACCATTGTCATACGGACGCTTGAACGTATAATCTCCGGACTTATGGGTGTGTCCGGATTTACCTCGAAGGCATCACATATTTCCTCCCACGATTTTTTTATTTCCTCCAGCGTCTGCTGTACATCATCCAGATTACTTACTTCTTTAAATCCATTATTTTCGCTCATATTAATCCTCATTTCCACATTTTTTTGTATGTGAGCCTGTGTTTTATCACAAGCTCATATACTAAAACATCTATGTGTTTATATCTTTACAGCATAATCTTTTTAAAGTTTTTCTTGCCTTTCTTTAAAAGAACACCTTTCTTAAGTGCTTCCTCTGTAAGTGCATACTTTGTATCTGTAACTTTTTCTCCGTCTACCGTAACTCCACCCTGCTCTACGGCACGTCTTGCCTCAGAACGTGATGATGCCATCTGAGCTTTTACCAGTGCTCCCAATATATCTATTTCACCGTTCATCAAATCTTCCTCTGTAACAGTAACTGCCGGTGCGCTGTCCATAGATGCTGCTCCGCCAAATAATGACTTGGCACTGGTTTCTGCTTTCTTTGCCTCTTCTTCACCATGTACAAGCTTTGTAAGTTCAAATGCGAGAATTTCTTTTGCCTTATTTAACTGGCTGCCCTCCCATTTGTCCATTTCGTCTATCTGCTCTAACGGAAGGAATGTAAGCATTCTTATGCACTTTAATACATCTGCATCTGCCACATTTCTCCAGTACTGGTAAAACTCATATGGAGATGTCTTATCAGGGTCAAGCCATACTGCTCCTGACTGTGTCTTTCCCATTTTCTTTCCCTCTGAATTTAAGAGAAGGGTAATAGTCATAGCATGTGCATCCTTGCCAAGCTTTCTTCTTATAAGTTCTGTACCGCCAAGCATATTGCTCCACTGGTCATCACCGCCAAACTGCATGTTGCAGCCGTACTTTTGGAAAAGCATGTAAAAATCATAACTCTGCATAATCATATAATTAAATTCCAAAAAGCTTAAACCCTTTTCCATTCTCTGCTTGTAGCACTCTGCCCTGAGCATGTTGTTTACTGAAAAATGAGGGCCTACCTCTCTAAGAAGTTCTACATAATTAAGGTTTAAAAGCCAGTCAGCATTATTTACCATCAATGCCTTTCCATCTGAGAAGTCTATAAATCTGCTCATCTGCTTTTTAAAGCAGTCAATATTATGCTCTATAGTCTCCTTTGTAAGCATCTGACGCATATCTGTTCTTCCTGACGGGTCTCCTATCATACCTGTACCGCCTCCAAGAAGTGCAATAGGCTTATTTCCTGCCATCTGCAGTCTCTTCATAAGACAAAGTGCCATAAAATGTCCCACATGAAGGCTGTCTGCTGTCGGATCAAATCCAATATAAAATACTGCCTTGCCCTCATTTACCATTTTTTTAATTTCTTCTTCATTTGTTACCTGTGCAATAAGTCCTCTTGCTACAAGTTCTTCATATATCTGCATATTTTTCCTCCTTAAAATCTCACTCAGTGTAAAATCTTGTTTTCCCTGAGACTTATACTTTTTTATAAGTTAAAAGGCCCACCCTGTTTAAAGGGCGAGCCTTAACTCACGTTACCACCTTTATTCGCACGAAACTCACATTTCGTACCTCAAAGAGTACTGATAAATGCTTTATGACATTATAATACTCTGACAATATAACGGCTGTCTTCCGTCACAGCCTACTTGGCATAATGCTGTTCGGTGTGCTGCTCGTGAATGTATTCATATACTGTTTCCCACGCGCCTCTCACCTGCCGGCAACTCTCTGTCTGTTTCACAGTGTACTACTTCTTTCAGTCATTGCATTTATTTTATTTATGTGCTTTATAATATCAATTTATTTTTTCTTTGTCAATGATTATTTATTTTATTATATTCCTAAGAATTTCTTTACCACTGACTCCATCTCATTTACTTCGCATACTGTATCATGAAGTACTTTTGCATTTCTTATTTCTTCGATGGCATTTGGAACTTTGACATTTCCAATTTTGCTAAGTTCATCTACAATTGCAAAATCTCCCTTTGTATCGTTTGATGAATCTATG
>CAMENQ010000285.1 GCA_945928585.1 uncultured Roseburia sp.
GTGCACTGTTAATGGAGCTTCGATTTTTACTTTCTGCCATTATTTTCCCTCCACAGCTCACAATTCTGTGTGATGTTATCAATATTTATATAATTTTACCTTGATTGGAATTTTTTTTCAACTTATTTGTGAATATATGTATAAAAATATAAAAGGCAGGTAATATTCTAAATACAAACGCACAGAAAGTACTAAAGTGCAACACAATATATATTTTTACTTAATTATAAATAAAAACTTTATTATATGCAGTTTGAAATTTACATATATCTGACCTTAAAAGTCAGAGCCATTTATGAAAGGAGTTTTACATAATGAAAATAAATTTAAAATTATTAGGTATTTCAATAGCAGCAGGATTACTGGGATGTTTTGTACTGGGAGGCGGCACTGACGATGAAAAAATGCAGCATGAGCTTTCTGAAAAACTTTTAAGATTTCATGTTATTGCAAACAGCGACAGCGATGAAGACCAGTCACTAAAGCTTAAGGTTAAGGATGCCGTAGTCGATTATCTGAAAGATTTTCTCAATGAAACAATGACTCTTGAAGAGACAGAGGATGTAATAATGGCACATGATGAGGAGGTTATAGAACTGGCGGAGAAAATCATAGTGGAAAACGGTTATGATTACAGCGTCTCCTCTGAGCTTACTTCCTGCTATTTTCCTGTAAAATCTTATGGTGATGTAACACTTCCCGCAGGTGATTATGAAGCCTACAGAATCACAATCGGAGATGCGGTTGGAAAAAACTGGTGGTGTATTCTTTATCCGCCCTTGTGCTTTGTGGATGTGTCTTACGGTTATGTTCCTGATGAATCAAAAATGCTGCTGCAAAACATTCTTGATGACGAGGAATACAGCTATATAACAGGCGGAGAGGAAACTGTATATAGGTTTAAATATCTTACGTTCCTGAATGATTTATTTTAGTGTGTTATTTCATTTTATACAGCACATTCCCACTGTATTTATCCATGTTTTTAACCATATTTTCAAGCATTGTCCCCAGCCTTAAATTTTCACTTTTTTCGCTGTCTGTTATATCTGAAAGCAGATCGGGGTATGTTTCACTTGTAGCTTTATATACTGATACATTCCCCGATATTTCGTTATTTCTCTTAAATTCTGCAATTATTTTTTCCTGTTCTTCATCGGACATATCGTATAGAATTATTCCCTTTATATGGGAGAAATCCGTCTCATTATTTCCTGTTTCCATATGTTTCCTGTTTATGGCAGTCAGAATTTCACTTTCATTTACTCTCTCATCATAACCATATACTACATATCTGCTTGTGCCGTTTTCCGAATCTGTGTCGGCAAGTTCCAGAACTATACATGGACTGCTGCCTCCTGCTATTACCATGGACATTACAAAATTCCATTTTTCAATTTCCCTTCCGCCTATTACTTCGCCACCTGCCATGTCATCCATTCCATCTGTTTTTATTCCCAATGCAATCCCTTCACATACTACCACCAATATAACTATCACCGACACTATTCTCCTTGTTAAAATGTGTGGTTTATCCGTGTATCTGATAAATATATTTTTTATACACTGTCTTATATAATAAAACATTCCGCTTACATATGAGGTAAGACTTATAATAAGAAATACCGCCATTATAGTTTCCTGTCTATTTAAAAAGTCTCCGGGGATGCCACCAATATCCATCAGTTTAAACAGGCTGGCACCCTTTCCAAAAATGTTTACACAAAGCATATATGCCCACAGGGCAAGCACCCAGATTACAACAGGTGCTTTCATAAGCGCAAGTCTTTTGCCGTAGGAATTGTAATAATGGGGACTGACTATAATAAGTTTTTCATAATAGCCTGTCAATAAAATCATAAACAGCAATATTTTTATGCCGGTTTTATCAGGAAGTTTTAAACCTGATGAAAGGTCGGAAAATGCTGACGGCAAATCTATTTTCAATGTGGCTGTTATCATTATTATTAGAATTAGAAGAATAACAAATATTCCAAGTATCTGATGTAATCTTCCCCTCTCCTCATACTGCTTTGATGATACATACAGTGACAGTAATGTAATTCCCAAAATTATAATCAGGCCTGCTGTTTCCTTTAAAAGCATATTTTTAACCATATGGTAAAAAATATATAATCCCATTCCTGCCATTGCTGTAAATCTTATACATGCAAAAATATTAAACAGCTTATTTTTTAATAACCTGTCTGCATATTTTTCCGAAATTTTTAAGACTGCCCACATATATGCCATAGAAACTGCCAGTCCGACACCAAAAAGCCATATATATGAAAGACTTGCAAGTTCTCCTGCAAGATAACCTCCTATAAGAAGTGCTATGGCTATATTTTCAGTAATTATTATTCTGTTAAGCTGTCGTGATGATACTTTTTTATTTGCTGCAAACATACTTCCCTCTCAATTGACACAAAATTGCCTTTATTTACCTTTATCTTTATTAATGCTTTCTTCTGCTACCCTGTTTTGCAAATATTGAACGTTCCTTAAGCTTTTTTTCCGAAGCTTTAAACAGGCTGTCTTTTAAATCCTTATTGTCATTAACCTCATCTGCCACATACGGCATAAGATACGGAAATCCAAAGCTTTTTAAGCCTGCAAGGTGGCTAAGTATTATAATCCAGCCTGCCGCCACGCCTGCCATTCCAAATAAGTATGCAAGAACTATCATAAAATATTTTAAAAGCCGGAAGGAAGATGAAAGTTCCTCGTTTGTTACGGCAAAGGATGACAATGCTGTTATTGCTACTACTATTACTATAATGGGACTTACAATACCTGCCGTAACAGCAGCCTGGCCAATAATAAGTCCTCCCACTATACCAATAGTGCTGCCCATGGGACCGGGAACCCTGACGCCTGCTTCCCGCAGCAGTTCAAAGGAAAGTTCCATAATAATTACCTCTATCACTGCCGGAAATGGTACGTTTGCCCTTGCCTGTGCAAATGTTATAACAAGTGGTGTCGGCAACAGCTCAGGATGATAATTTACCACGGCAAGATAAAGTGCCGGAAAGCTTAACGCCAAAAAGGATGCTATATACCTTATAATTCTTGCAAGTGTCACTATTATATGCCTGTTGTAATAATCATCTACCGTCTGGAAAAAGCTGTTATAGGTCGTCGGCAGAATAAGTCCCACAGGAGAATTGTCCACAAAAAGCACCACCCGTCCATCAAGCACTGCCATAGCTGCCTTATCCGGTCTTTCGGTAGTCTGAAACTGCGGGAATGGTGAGCGCTCATTTTCCTCCGTCAGCTGCTCAATAATACCGCTGTCTGTCAGTCCATCCACATTCAGTCGGTCTAATCTTCTGTTTAT
>CAMENQ010000286.1 GCA_945928585.1 uncultured Roseburia sp.
TGATCAAATATATCCAAAAGCTTTTCTTTAGATTTTTCCATTGCCAAATGTAACTGATATCTGTTATTCATAATATCAGGTTCATTCATATATGACCCGACAGTAATCGGGTGTTCCAAATCAAGAAATGGATACTCCTCCACTTTATTACCAATAAACGTTTTTACTACTGTATCGTCTTCAAAACGTTTACATCTTCTTTTCTGATGACTTGTGAAAAAACCGTCAAATGCCACTGCAACCGGAAGCCTTACACTCTCTGCCAGTTTCAGGGCAATAATATTAAAATCATATACTTCCTGAACTGAGTGGGCAAACAGTATTGGCCAGCCGGCATTAAGCATATACATAATGTCACTATGGTCTCCTTTTATTGATAATGGTCCTGAAACTGTTCTGCATGCAACATTAAGTACCATAGGATATCTGGTGCCTGACTGTACCGGCAACTGTTCTATGGCATACAGCAGTCCATTTGCGCTCGTTGCATTGAATACCCTTCCTCCGCCAACAGAAGCACCATAGCACACTCCGGCTGCACTGTGTTCACCTTCCGCCGGAATCATTATCATATCAAGCTTGCCATTTGCACACATCTGGTCAAGGTTTTCTGCTATCTGGGTTGATGGTGTAATAGGATAATACCCCATCAAGTCATACCCTATTTGTTTAACCGCAAATGCCGCCATTTCATTTCCCGATGCAAAACAATAATTTTGCTGTTCCATATTAATACCATTCCTTTCCTTAAAATTACACTTCGCCTTTGCCTATTCTTTCTTCAGTAAGATAAGACTCAGATGTGATATATCCATCAGGTCCTGATTCTTCATAATAATCCGGTTTTCTTAAAAGATCCTGATTCGGAAGGAACCATTCTTTATTTGGGTGTTCTGCTTCTTTTGCTGCAACAAGAGCATTTGTCGGACATACCTCCACACAGCGCATACAGCCTTTACAGTGATAATAGTCAAGTCCCTTGTTTACCATCATTTCTTTTCCTTTATACTGCCCTTTTTTAAATTGGAATACCATATCAGGACATGTAGTGTCACATAAGCAGCAATTAATGCATCTTTCCTGTATAAATAGAGGTATATATCCCTGCCTTGACGGAGAAAGATCTGCGACGACAGTACTGCCTATATTAGGATTTATTCCTCCTATAGGTGCCGTCTTATATCCCCATGAAGGCTGCATATCCAATATATTTGAACCTTCTTTACTTAACTTTTCTTTATTTAATTTTTCTTCATTAGAATTCTTTTTATCAGATCCTTCCTTATTAAATCCATCCTTATCGCATATTTTTTCTTGCGTATTATATTCTGTATCCAATTCTTTCAATTCCTGATAACCACGCCTTATTCCTTCAAGGTTTGACGGTAATGCATCCGGGTATTTCTTTCCAAGGGTATTTTCGCATATCCTACTGGCAGCTTCTAGCGGTACAAACCCCATAGCTGCGCAAATGCTTCCAAGCATTACAACATTTATTCTGGAATGGCTCTCCATTACTATTTCCTGTCCATTTACGCATACCAGTCTTTTTATTCTGTTCTTTCTGTTATTATCTGTAGTTTTGTCGTCAAAGCACAGTTCATAATCATTTGCCACCTGCTGTGGTGTCTTGTCAGTGTTGATAATGAGCGTAGTTTCAACAGTACATCCATCAAGCAGGCTTCTGTCTCTCAAAAGTCCTTCATGAAATATACATAACAAATGTGGTTTTATAACCGGTGAATGTACCCGTATCTCTTTTTCTCCATCGCTGTATCTGATAAAGGCTTTAACAGGTGTACCGGTTTTTTCAGAACCATAGCTCGAAAAGCTGGCACAATTAAACCCTAATTCGCTTATCCCAAGTTCCCCCAGCATCTTGCCGCACAAATTTGCCCCCATACCGCCAATACTTTCTAAACGCATCTCATAATATCCACTTTGATTTTTTATCGGAAGTCTTGTTTTTTCCATATTAATGCCCATACCTTTCCTTTTTACTTATAAAGTATTGGCATAATTGGAATTTAATATGTATCTGTCACAATTTTCTGTTAAGATTAGGGTTCAAAAAAGGAATGGCATACTTTAGCCATTCCTCAACCATCAGTTAATGTAATATTATTTATCCATCCAAAGAATTCCGATACCTCTTTAGTGTACCTTTCCTTATCCGCCAAAAAGCTCTGACAATGTCCGGCACCTTCAACCAGTAACAAATGTTTTTGGGATACGCAGGCATTATAATTTTCTTCTGACATATAACACGGGACAAAATCATCTGCTGTACCATGCACAAAAAATATTGGAATCTTAGTCTGTTTTACTGCTGTCAAAGTAGAATAATCTCTTAAATCATACCCTGCTTTTTTCTTTACAAGAAAATTAAGAATGTCCATATTTGGGTGTTCATTCATATTAAATGCAGCTTTTCCAAAAGTCTTAAGCATATCATAAGGAGTAGTAAAACCACAGTCTGCTATAATTCCTTTTACTAAGTCAGGCATAGCATTTGAAGACGCCATAAGTACTGTCGCTGCTCCCATTGAAACACCGGCAAGATATACCGGGATTGTACTTTTACGCTCTTCAGTGATATATTTAATCCATGAATCCACATCTCTTCGCTCCAATATTCCAAATCCCATATACTTACCGTCACTCTCTCCTTGCCCTCTTTGTTCTACAAGAAGAAGATCCGATCCTATAGACAGCAGCCATTTTCCAATACTTCCAAAATCACCTTCCCAAGTACCACGCCAGCCATGGAACATGATAACAAGACGTTTAGACTCAGACGCCTTAATATAATGACCCACTAGATTTAATCCGTCAAATGACTTAACATTCACTTTCTCCATCGGCAGACTAAGAAGCCATTTTGAATCTTCTTCACCCTGTCTGTCCCATTCAAGCTGTTTTTCTGTCTTCTTAGGTTTTTGTGGGAGCTCTGGTGGATTCCATTTTCCATTCAGAGCGTATTGTAATAAGAACTGGAACATAGCAACTTGTGATGCAGCAAATACTGTTAATGAGCCGATTGCTATATTCTTAAATATTTTTGTTTTCTTCATTATAAAACCACGCCTTTCCCAATAGTTTTAATTATTAAAATTATACCATTTCAAGACACTAAATTCATTAATTTTATCAAGAATCTAAACAGCAATTTTCCAGTTCCACAAAAAAGGCTCCCAAGGAAACCCTTGGAAGCCTTAATTTACGCGCTTACACTATATAAAAATATTAATTACTCGATGATTGTAGCAACACGGCCTGATCCTACTGTACGTCCACCTTCACGGATAGCGAATGTAAGACCCTGCTCCATAGCGA
>CAMENQ010000287.1 GCA_945928585.1 uncultured Roseburia sp.
TTTGAGGAAGTGGCTGAGAATTCAGACACTTCCGAGTTACGGCCGTCGCTTAGAAGATAGCTGCAGCACATTAATAAAATTTCTTATTGCCTCCGAAGCTTACACCCATAATATGCAACTCCCTGACTCGCCCTGTTCTCCCTGCCACGTGCTGACCGGCTCAAAAACAAATGCAAAGTGCGGACTGTAATTGTTATTACCTTATAAGACTAACATACTATAGAATAAGCAGCATATCCCCCGGGTTCACTACATCTGATTTTAATTCATTCATTTCCATTATCTTCTCCTTAGTGCTATGAAATGCTTTAGCTATATCCCACAAAGTATCCCCTGCTTTAACCAGATATCCTGTCATTCCGGGACGGGAAGCAAGCCATGCGGAATCAAAATCCTCAGTATCTATATCCGTAATTACATTACATGTATTATTATTTAGTATAAGGCAATCCAAAAGAACATCTGCCTTGACTTCGACTTCGTTTGTTCCTGTCATAACTACAGACATCTGCTCCATGGAAGGACGTATAAAGCTAAGGGAATCCTCTGTTACTCCTTTTGCTTCTATGGTATGCGTAAAAGGTATAATTTCATCAGCAATGGCTAAAGGTGTCTTATCATCAGATGATATGTACATAAGCTTTGCAGTGACTACACCTTCCACTAAAAGTCCATCCTCAGTGACGGATATTTCATCTATTTTAGGAGTGCCGCAGGAACTTAAGAGCTGTAATATCTGACCTTTGGCACTATCTAATTTAAGCTTGTCGGTAAGACGGCACTTTGACAGATTTTTTGTCAATATTGTATTATATGTAACCTGACTGTATGTAGGAATAACATTACATTCCGGTGAATATGCATCTGTGAGGAAAACAACAGGTTCCTCTTTGTATATTTTTATATTAAGGTCTAATACAATATCAGGCTCTAATGTTCTTGGTTCTCCGTCATAATCATTTTTAAGTGTAATTGTACTGCTTCCAATATTGACACTTATGTCACCTATCATATCCTCATCACAGCCGGGCATATCTATGGCATTGGAAAATGAAAATGTTGTATCAAACCATTGCACAGGCACATTTTCTTCCTGGGCAGTATAAAGTATGAAAAGATTTATTTCGCCTGTTATGGAAATTTTGCCGGATTGCAGCTTTGTTGATATTGACTTTAAGCATACCGTATCCCAAATGATTTCGGCAATATTTGGCTTACCGTTTGGCAGGTCGATGTTTTCTTTTATTCTGTAGATATCTTTTTTACATATGGCAAGCTGAGTTACATCGGCTGTATGCTTAAGCCCAAGCACTTTGTTTTCGTCATCGGGCATACATGCAGTTTCTATATCATAAATATCTTCGCAGGATACAGATACGGTAATAATGGCTTTTGTACTTATTTTACGGGTGTTTATTATTCCGATATTTAAATCATCTATATCCCATTTTACCGTAACCCCGTCATGCTCAAAAACATTGTCACAGTTTATGGTTTCAGTAAAAGGTATGGAGCCTGACATATGATGGATTTTTCCATTGTCATCTGAGCCTCCGTAAAGAAATTTAAACTCCAAGGAGCCTGATACCGTAACCTTTCCATCCTGAACTTTGGTGGAATTTTGGAGAACGTAACCGTCCTTAGTTATTATCCTATATATATCATCATTAACATCAGGCACATTAAAGTCATCATCAAGGGTAAGCTGAGTGACAATGTGGGATTTCAAACGGTTCATATGCACATTTTTCTTTATTAATTCCATATTAATCCTCATTTCTGTGTAAAATTTTACACTTGTATTTTGCTACATTATATTAAAAGGTCTACTTAAATATGACGGTTTTGTCAGAATAGTTAAGCTTTAAAACTACATATGGATATGTTTCTTTTTCTATAACTTTTTCATGCTTTGACGGCCCCTTAAGCATAGATGACACAAATATTGCATTGGGAGCTTCATATAATTCTTCAATTGTTATACTGTAGTTAGTAGTAGGCTGGGCACCATAGCCTATTATGATATAAAGATAATCATTGTCGGTGTACGTTTTGCGGAAATTTTCCGATTTACTTTCGTTAATAACATTCATAACCTGCTCCGGAATATCCTCCTCGGCAACTAAGGTAAAATCAAGGTCAGCTACCTTGGTATCATCATACTGCTCAACGCCGCAGCCTGACAGAAAACATAATGAAAAAACGACGCAGAGGACAGAAACAAAAAACCTCCTCATAAATATCCTCCGTAAAGAGTAGTTATTATATTATATGAGGTGGCGGAAAGGATATGTATATAAAATAGGTGGGGGATGGGATTGATAAGTCTGTAGTGAACCGGTGGAAATGTATATGTGAGATTAAATAAAACCGAAAAAAGTTTCAATATCAATATAATTTACGGTTTAAAATCGTAATATATTATAAAATCAATAAATTTTGCGATTACAAACCGCAAAACTTATTGATTTTATTTAGAAATAGGGATATACTATATTTGGCGGAGGTGATCGGATGATTTACAGACCTATGTATGTTGATAAAATTATGGCTTATGTGGATACGCCATTTGTTAAAATCCTTACAGGCGTAAGACGTTGTGGTAAGTCCACGATACTAAAAATGATTATGGAAAAACTGCATAATGAAAAGGATATATCAGAACAGCAGATAGTTAATTATCGTTTTGATTCTATGGAATATGAAGATATGACTGCAAAGCAGATGTACGAAGAGATAAAAAGCAAAGTATTTAAAAAAGGCAGAAAATATTTGTTTTTAGATGAGGTGCAGGAAATTGCAAACTGGGAAAAGGTTGTTAATTCTTTGGCGTCCGACTTTGATGTGGACATTTATATAACAGGATCAAATTCACGTATGATGTCTTCTGAAATTTCAACATATTTAACAGGAAGATATGTTGCGTTTCGCATTTATACATTATCGTTTAGTGAATATTTAAATTTCAAAAGTCAATATACAACTGTTGAGGATAAAAAAGCGGAACTGGCTAATTATATTCGCTTAGGCGGTTTTCCGGCTACACAGCTGCAGAGTTATTCACAAGAGGAAGTATATACTATCGTTCGTGATATATATAATTCTACCATCTATTCTGACATAGTGAAGCGTAACCAGGTGCGTAAAATTGATCAGTTGGAGCGAATTGTAAAATATGCATTTAATAATGTGGGAAATACATTTTCTGCAAAATCTGTTTCCGATTATTTAAAGGCAGAGCATCGCTCTTTAGATAATGAAACGGTATATAGTTATCTGGAGAAACTGGAAAAAGCTTATTTGTTACATCGATGTTCGCGTTATGATTTACAG
>CAMENQ010000288.1 GCA_945928585.1 uncultured Roseburia sp.
ATTAGGAGGAATAATAGAAATGAGAAAAAGAAGCAGATGGATGTCAGCCATAATTGCGGCTGCTTTGATTACCACTCAGGTAATACCAGCACTTGCAGACGCAGCACCGGATGGAAAGACAGTTGCCAAAGGAGATGCATTTGAGGAATGGAAAGAATCAGTGTGGGAAACAACAAAAAATGACTGGACGATTGTTTCGCTGACACCGGGTTCAGACGAGTCACAGATGAATTTTGCCTGGTATTCTAAACAGGGAGACGAAGTAACATTTAAATATGGAAAGCAGAAGGATTTAAGCGATGCTGCTACGATTAAGGTTTCCCAGACAGAAACCGGTCAGGTGGATAACGAAGGAATATCTTATGTAAGCAATAAAGTTGTAATTACAGGGCTTGAAGCAGACACTGTATACTATTATCAGGTAAGCGGCAAAAATATAGAATCATTTACAACTGGGAACACAGATTCATTTACATTTGCATTTGTTGGAGATCCACAGATTGGTTCATCAAATGAATTAAAAGCAAAGAAGCCTGAAAATTTGACGGAAGAATTTTATCAGGTGCAGAGTGATTCTGTTGCAAGTGACAGCTATAACTGGTCTGATACATTAAATAAGGCATTGGAAAAAAATTCAAATATTAATTTTATCGTATCTGCCGGTGACCAGATTCAGACAAATGCCAAAAAAGTAGAGGACACAACAATCAGTGAGATTGAATATGCAGGATATCTTCTTCCAAAAGCTCTTACATCACTTCCTGTAGCTACAACTGTAGGAAACCATGATGCAGATAATGCAAATTATAATTACCATTTTAATGTGCCTAATTTAAGTACACTTGGAGCTAATGACTACGTTGGAGGAGATTATTATTTTACATATGGAAACGTTTTATTTATGATGCTTAATACACAGGATACAAATTCTGCAGAGCACAAAAAGTTTATAGAAGAAACTGTAGCTGCAAATCCTGACTGCATATGGAAAATAGTAACGCTCCATCAGGATATTTATGGTTCAGCAGAACATTCTAATGAGCCTGAAATAGTAAATCTCAGATATGCGCTTACTCCTGTATTTGAGAAGTGTGGAGTCGATGTAGTATTGACAGGACATGACCATGCATATTCAAGAAGTAAGTTTTTATACGGTGACACAGAGACAAAGGAGATAACATACACAGACGATGAGTTTGATGAAATGCTTGAAGCTGATATTGATGCGGGAGACAGCGGAGAACAACTTTTTGTGGCTCCTGGCAATATAAAGGATACAACTACTGATTCAGATGAATTAACATACCTTTCATACTTAAAGGATATTATGGACGAAAGCAGAATTAAAGAGGATACAAATTACGTAATAAATCCGGAAGGAATTTTGTATCTTACGGCAAGCAGTTCATCAGGAAGCAAGTATTACGACTTAGTGGCACGTACACAGTCATATATTGCAAGCAGATGGCAGGAGGATGTACCTACATATTCATTAATTGATGTTACAGAGACAACTCTTACAATCAATACATACCGTACAGACACAAATGAAAAAATAGATGAGTCTGTAACAATAGTAAAGACAACTGATAAGGAAGCATTATCAGCAAAGATTGCCGAAATTAAAAAGCTTAGTGAAACTGACTACACTGCAGAAAGCTGGACAGTATTACAAAATGCACTTACAGAGGCAAACAAGGTGCTTAACGATGAAACAGCTACAGAGGAAGAAGTAAAAGCTGCATTGGCTAAGCTGACAACAGCTTATGAGAAACTTGTAAAGGCTGAAAGCAAAAAAACTTCTGAAAATGATACTACAACAGTAGCTAGTACTGATACTACAGCAGCTAATACTAATACTACGGCAGTTAAAACAGGCGATAATTCAGGCATAAAGATATTCGCAGTTGTTGGTGTAATGGCAGGCTGTGTAATATGTGTATCTGTTTACTGCGGTAGAAAAACTAAAAGAGAACAATAAAAATGAAACGTGCAGATAATATAAAAAGAGTCTGTCTGATAGGAGTATTTATGGTGGTTTTGGCAGCCTTTGGCATTTGGCTTAATAAGGTGGAAAAGACAAAAATACTTGAGACGGAAGGACGGACATTTGAAAAGGCACGTGTGGTATCAATTATTAAAGATAATCTTTTAAGCGACGGCTCAAGAGCCGGCGCGCAGGAGGTTGAAGTGGAAATAAGAACCGGTGAGCATAAGGGAGAAATCCTGAGTGCCACCAGTTCGTCTTCATATCTTTATGGTGCAGACTGTACTGTTGGCCTTAAGGTAATAGTAATCATCAGTGAGGCAGATGATTATATGACCGTAAGTGTATACAATTATGACAGAGGTACGCAGCTTTATGTTATTATCGGTATATTTTTAGTTATACTTGGACTAATTGGCGGAAAAAAAGGATGGAAATCAGCAATAGGACTTGTATTTACCTTCTGCTGTATTATTTTTGTGTTTCTGCCGTTAGTTTACCGCGGATTATCCCCGATATTTGCAGCAGCGTTTATTGTGGTACTTATTACAATAGTCGTAATGTATCTGATTGACGGATTGTCGGTAAAATCCGTATGTGCCATAACAGGAACAATACTTGGAGTATGTATAGCTGCCCTGTGTGCGTGGTTATTTGGAAATATATCACATATATCAGGATATAATGTGGATGATATTGAAAATCTGATTTATATTGGTCAGATGACAAATATACAGGTCGGAGAATTAATGTTTGCAGGTATACTGATTTCAGCACTTGGAGCAGTTATGGATGTGGCAATGTCTGTTTCAAGCACAGTCAATGAAATATATGAAAAGCGTCCGGAATTAAGCCGGAAAGAACTGTTTTTATCAGGACTTCACGTAGGCAGGGATATGATGGGAACAATGTCAAATACGCTTATACTGGCTTTTGCAGGAGGTTCCTTAAATACATTTATATATATATACAGCTATAATTATAATTATTATCAGGTGCTTAATATGTACAGCATAGGAATAGAAATCATACAGGGAATATCTGCTACGCTGGGAGTGATACTTACAGTGCCGATGGTTTCATTTATAGCTTCGTATGCTTTGAAACAGAGAAGTTACAAACATTCTGAAACAGAAAATATTATGGAAAATTAGCATTTTACTTTTGAGCCTTTTTATGATACACTCTTGTATGGTATTTAAGGCTCTTTTTTTGTGCCCTTATATATTAAATTTAAGATTATTTAAAATTTGTATAGTAATTTGTTTGGTAAAAATTGGGTAAAGAGCGAAAAACCTATAAAACAAAGGAAATTTTAAGGAGGATTATAAGA
>CAMENQ010000289.1 GCA_945928585.1 uncultured Roseburia sp.
ATATGTAATGAAAATAAAAAAAACATAAAAAGTCTTGCTCGGCAGCGAGACTTATAAATTCGCATTCGCGATTTTTCTGTTGCTTAATTTCACGCTGTTGCTTTAGGAATTTCCTATCATAAAAAAAGTACCTGAAGGAACCTTTGTCTGGTAAGTTCGTTCAAGTACTTTTTTAATTATTATATGACAAACCTGCTTCATTTCCAAGGCAGGCAGAGCTTAATTATATTGTAAAATACCTTAAAGTACATCTTTGCGTTTAAGCACAACCTTTCCCATTACCGTAAAAGTAAGCCACAAGACAAAAACTACAATCAGCCCCTTGTAAAATACTATTCCGTCCTCTCTGAAAAGAGCGGTTCTAAGCATCATAATATTATTTCCCGGAAGAAATATTTTAAAATAAAATGCAGACAGAACGGCAATTACTATAACGGGAAGATATCCTAAAAGGGGCGAAAACATCATCTGTAATGTAATTATTATCTGGTTTAAAGCTATAATCGTCGCTGCACCTAATACATAGCAGTATAAAAATACCGTTGTGCTGTCATTATTTAAAAGCACACCCTTATAAGGTGCATCACTTCTTACAAAAAAGCCTGAGTTTCCTCCTATCACTGCCGATATGTATATAACTAAAAATGCCGTAAGGTAAATCAGAATACTTTGCAATATATTCCACAACACCTTAGAATACCACCATGTGTCAGTATTTTCATATCTGCATATAAACTGGCTGCCTCTTAATTTCCATTCTTTCTTTGGATAATGACATACAAATATACCTGCAAGCAGTACAAATGCAAGATATTCCATAGGTATCTGAAATGGTATCCCATATTCCGGATCGTACTCCTCCATTCCTACAAATACATTCAGGGATACCTCAAGAACACCTGCATTATTGTCCATATATAAAATGGCATTAACCGAAAATATGGCTATAATAAAAATTTCCAGAAGATAAAGATACCAGTTTTTTAATATGCCCTCTTTAAAATCATATTTTATGCAATATATAAGTTTTTTCATTAAAAATCCCCTTTTCATATATCTGTTATCTTTTATCAGACCTTTTAGTAAAGGCTTTTAAATAAAATCCCTTTTTGTCTTCATACTGCCTGCAATAATAAGTATCAAAAGAACAAGGGGCGGAAAAATAAAGTGATACCTTATGTCCATTCCCTCCACCAGAGTAAAATACGAAATATTCTGCTCATACAGGAAGGCGGCTGACGATACATGTCCTGCCAGAATTAAAATAGTGGCAATTATGGCACCTGATACATATGACTTAAAATACCAGAATGATATTAAAGGTGCTATGGCTGCCGTACATATTCCGAAAAAGCACTGACAGAAATATGCAGTAAGTACTAACACATAGTTAATATCCTCCATAAGCATTCCTGTAAATAAGTAAAAGGCACTTTCCTTTGTATTCCAGTTAAAAAAATCCTCAAAAAATACCTTTGAAATAAAGAATGTAACGGCAAAAATAAACACTGACATAATCAATGCCAAAATAACTGTTTTGATAATTGTATAATTCCATACGGATGTATTTTTCTTGCTTAATACAACTCTGTCCGGCTTAAAATTATTTTTGTTTATGCTAATGCTTAAAAAAATACTTACCACAAAGACACTTACCGGCATAAATTGTGATGTGCAGGCAAAGGCATCCATACCGCTTGTTACAGCATATGAATAATCATTTTGAAACTTTGCCAATCCAAATATCAGAATAAACATTATAGCTAAACTGAAAACTAATACTTTCCAGTCTGCAAGAAGTTCCTTAAGCACTCTTTTTATCATCAGTCTCTATCCTTCCTTCTGATATGCTTATTATCTCGTCTGACAATTCCTCAAGCTCCTGTGCGTCATGACATGCTGTTATAATGACTGCGCCTCTCTCTTTTGCCTGTGCAATAAGCTTCTTAACCTTTATCACACCATTTTCGTCAATGGCATTAATAGGCTCATCTAATATTATTATGTCAGGCTTCTCCATAAATGCTGCAGCTATGCCCAGCTTCTGTTTCATACCAAGAGAATATTTTCTGTATTTTCTTTTGTCGTCAGGATTCAATCCTACCGCTTCTATAGTTTCCCTTATCTCATCAACACCGACTGTATTTTTAATTGATGCCAAAAGTTCAAGATTTTTAAGTCCCGTATAGTTTGAAATAAATGCAGGGTTCTCTATTAATACACCTACGCTTCTTGGAAATGATATATCTTTTCCAAGTACCTCCCCGTCTATGATAACATGTCCCTTTGTAGGATGTATAAGCCCGCACACTGCCCTCATAAGCATAGTTTTACCTGAGCCGTTTTTACCCTTTAACCCATAGCATTTTCCTGCTTCAAAGGTAACGTTTACATTGTCTAATATAGTTGCTCCCTTTATAATCTTCGTATAGTCCTTAACCTCTATCTTCATAAATATGTAACCTCCTGTTTTTCTATGTTTTCTTTATAAATAATTAATTTTCCCGTAGGTTTATTTTCAAAAATTTAGTTGTTTCGGCTGTCGGAGGGAACATGCAGTTGTATTTTACATTGTATTCTCCTTTATCTGTATGAAGTTTTAAATACATATCCTCACCCAATAATTTTTTACTCATTATATAAACACAATTTGTTGTTATTGTCTCTTCTGGTGCAAAATGCAGAGAATAATAGCTTTTTCCTTCACTCTCCTTATTTGGGCTGTCATACCACAATTCCGTATAAGGCATTTTATTATCCACTCGTTTATCAGCTAAGTTAAGTTCTTTCCCTCGTATATCGTAAACCCGTGAATTCCATCTCAAAGAATGTGATACAGGTAATACTGTATTACTCTTTGATTTGTTTGTGATTTCTACCTGAACACACATATATGTCAAATCCGACTCATCATATCCCATTCTTTCTTTGCAAAAATTAACGGCATATTCAATATCTCCTCTTACAGTATTATTACAAAAATATTCTCCAAAATCCTCCAGATTATCTGATGTATAGGCATCTAATATTTTTATATGATAGTACTCCTTTTCTTCTTCAAATCCTGCAAAATCTACACCTTCCTCACTATCGTAAAAGTGACTGTCATCTATAAAAGTATCAACTAAATCCTTATCTATCGAATCTCTTTCTGCCTCATTATCCGTTGTTTCTTCCGGCACATGATTCACGATATATTTTTCTGTTGTTTCCTTTTCCTGTCCTCCTTTATATGTGTTATCACTTTTTTTTGTACATCCTGATAATATGGTTAAAAATAAAATTAAAAATAATGCTATTGGTTTCATA
>CAMENQ010000290.1 GCA_945928585.1 uncultured Roseburia sp.
TTATAGAAAACGTAAAAAATTATATAAGTGAGATTGGAGTACTGTTTAAAAATCAGTTTAATGAGCGTATTTTAAATAAGTATTTTCAAGAAAACAATCTTGAATTTATTAGTCTTTTTGGCTGTCATACTTATGTGTATCTGTGGAATAAGCATCCGCTTGCCGACAAAGAAATTATAACAATGGAGGAACTTCAGGAATATCCATGCCTTGCCTTTGAACAGGGAAAAAATAATTCCCTTTATCTTGCAGAGGAAATGTTTACGGATTTTCCATATAAGCGTACAATAAAGGCAAATGACAGGGCAACAATGTTAAATCTTATGGTAGGTTTAAACGGGTTTACCCTGTGTTCAGGAATTATAAGCGAGGAGTTAAACGGTGGCGATTACAAGGCTGTACCACTCGATACAGATGAAGTTATGACCATAGGATATGTGAAAATAAAAGGTATGAGGCTTAGCTCAATAGGGGAAAAGTATATTGAGGAGCTTCTTAATTATAAGAGTAAGGTATTAAAATAGACCCGCAAAAAGGTAATTTCTAAAGCAACAGCATAAAATAACGCGAAAAAAATTCGCGAATGCGAATTTATAGGTGCCGCTGTCTGGCGGCACCTTTATACTTAAAAGGTAATTTCTAAAGCAACAGCATAAAATAACGCGAAAAAAAAATTCGCGAATGCGAATTTATAGGTGCCGCTGCCGTGCGGCACCTTTTTTACATAATTTTTACATTACTTTTACTTGTTTTTTGTATATGCACATTATCATTATTTTCGTAAATAAAATACCAAAAACGACATTGTATTAAAGCAGAATGGAGGAAAAAAAGATGGAAAATATGATTAATGTGGCTATAGCTGATGACAACGAGAGAATTGTGAAAATTCTTGAGGATATGCTGGAAAGTGATAATGAAATAAATGTTGTCGGAAAAGCAAAAAACGGAGAGGAAGCCATAAATATCATAAAAAAGGAAAAGCCGGATGTGGTTTTGCTTGATATTATAATGCCAAAGATAGACGGACTCACTGTTATGGATAAAATAAATACAGATAAGACAATAGATAAGAGACCATCATTTTTAGTGATGAGTGCAATAGGCCAGGAGGCAATAACAGAGGATGCTTTCAATAAAGGGGCAAATTATTATATAATGAAGCCCTTTGACTGTGAAATTGTTTTAAACAGAATAAAAAGTATAAGGGGAAACAGTGGAAGAAAGCTGCATGAAGCAAGAAAAGTAAATCCAAATGAGACAAAAGGAGATTATATAGAGAGAAATCTTGAAAATGATGTGACAAGCATAATACATGAGGTAGGCGTTCCGGCACATATAAAAGGTTATCAATACCTGAGGGATGCCATAATGATGAGTGTAAATGATATGGAAATGCTTAATTCTATTACAAAAATCCTATATCCTACCATAGCAAAGAAAAATGGAACAACCTCAAGCAGAGTAGAAAGAGCAATCAGACATGCCATAGAAGTAGCATGGAGCCGGGGAAAGATGGAGACAATAGAGGAATTATTTGGATATACCATCCATATGGGAAAGGGAAAACCTACAAATTCTGAATTTATTGCCCTTATAGCTGATAAAATACGATTGGACTATAAAATTAAAAATTAAAAAAGTGCTTTATATATTGTAAAATATGTGATAGAATAACATATAAGAAAAATTTGTATGTGTACAATTTTGATAAAAAATAGCAGTTCTTTATCATATAGAATATGAACTGCTGTGATAATTTTTAAGTTTGGAGGAATCGTATGAAAAAGATTTTATTTGTTGCATCAGAGTCAGTTCCATTTATTAAAACAGGAGGTCTTGCAGACGTAGTAGGTTCATTGCCGAAAAGCTTTAACAAAGATGAATTTGACTGCAGAGTTATTATTCCAAAGTATAAATGTATGGATGGAAAGTGGCTTGGGAATCTTGAGTACATCACACATTTTTATATGAACCTTAACTGGAGAAGCCAGTATGTAGGTATTTTTAAAACCGTATATGACGGAGTTACCGTATACATGATTGACAATGAATATTATTTCAGCGGTCCTAAGCCATATGGTGATATCTGTTATGATTTGGAGAAATTTGCATTTTTCTCAAGGGCAGCTTTATCTATACTTCCGGTTATTAATTTCAGACCGGATATCATACACTGCCATGACTGGCAGACAGGACTTATACCTGTATATCTCAAGGATTGTTTTGCCCAGGGAGACTTCTACAGAGGCATTAAATCCATTATGACCATACATAACCTTAAGTTCCAGGGTATATGGGATGCCAAGACCATGAAGGATGTAGCAGGACTTGCAGACTCATATTTTACAATTGATAAGCTTAAACATGGAAAAGACGGTAACTACTTAAAGGGTGGTATCGTATATGCAGACTATGTTACTACCGTAAGTAAAACATATGCAGAGGAGATAAAGACAGAGTTCTACGGAGAAGGCTTACACGGATTAATGTGTGCCAGAAGCAACTGCTTAAGAGGCATTGTAAACGGTATTGATTATGATGAATATAATCCTGAAACAGACCAGTATATACCTAACCATTACAATGTTGACACCTTCCGTAAGGAAAAACTGAAGAACAAGAGGCTTCTGCAGCAGGAGTTAGGTCTTGAGGTAAATGATAAGAAATTTATGCTTGGACTTGTATCAAGACTTACCGACCAAAAGGGATTAGACCTTATAAACTGCGTTATGGACCAGATATGCGGAGATGTAAATGTACAGTTTGTCATACTTGGTACAGGAGAAGAACGCTACGAAAATATGTTCAGACATTATGCATGGAAGTATGGCGGAAGAGTATCTGCAAATATTTATTATTCAGAGGCTATGTCCCACAAGATATATGCAGCCTGTGATGCATTCCTTATGCCATCACTCTTTGAGCCATGTGGACTCAGCCAGCTTATGAGTCTCAGATACGGTACCGTGCCTATAGTCAGAGAAACAGGAGGTCTTAAAGATACCGTAGAGCCATACAACGAATACGAAGGTACCGGCACAGGCTTCTCATTTGCAAATTATAATGCACACGAAATGCTTGGAATTATAAATTACGCAAAGCATATCTTCTACGACAAAAAGCGTGAGTGGAACAAGATAGTAGACAGAGGCATGGTAAAAGATTTTTCATGGAAAAATTCAGCAAGAGAATATGAGAATCTTTACAGACAGATGCTCGGTTGGTAGAATATATTATAACTGTAATTTTCAGGTACCTGTAGCTTCGAGAAGGACTCCTTTGATAGAGGGAAGGTGCAGGGT
>CAMENQ010000291.1 GCA_945928585.1 uncultured Roseburia sp.
GAACAGCTTTCAAGAAAAGAAATTTTAACAAAATCCCTTGAAAATTACGGATACATACTTGTGGCTGAGAATATGCAGGATGCAATAGATACAGCTAATGATATTGCGTCTGAACACCTTGAAATTGTAACTAAAAATCCATTTGACACTATGACAAGAATAAAAAATGCAGGAGCTATTTTCCTTGGAGAATACAGTTCTGAACCTCTTGGAGATTATTTTGCAGGACCAAACCATGTACTTCCTACAAACGGAACGGCAAAATTCTTCTCTCCTCTTGGTGTAGATGATTTTATAAAGAAATCAAGCATTATCTCTTATTCCAGAGAGGCTTTGGAACCTATAAGTGGTGATATTATTAAATTTGCGGAATCAGAAAGACTTACTGCTCATGCAAATTCTATAAAAGTAAGGTTTGAAAAATAAATATATAACCTAAAAAGGAGGATTATAATGTCCAGAACAGCTGATATAAAACGCACAACAGGCGAAACAGATATACAGATTAAGTTTAATCTTGATGGAACCGGAAAAGCAGATATTAATACAGGCATTGGCTTTTTTGACCATATGCTTAACAATTTTGCAAGACATGGTCTTTTTGACTTAAGTATACAGGCAAAGGGAGACTTATATGTAGACTGCCACCATCTTGTAGAGGATGTAGGTATAGTACTAGGACAGGCTATTAAAGAAGCGGCAGGTGATAAAAAATCCATCAAAAGATATGGTTCTGCCATACTTCCAATGGATGAAACACTTATAATGTGTGCTTTGGATCTTTGTGGAAGACCATATTTTGCTTATGACTTAAAATTTTCAACACCATCCTGCGGCTACTTTGAAACAGCTATGTGCAGAGAATTTTTTTATGCTGTTTCATACTCAGCAGCTATGAATCTTCATATAAAAATGTTTTCAGGCGAAAATGACCATCATATTATAGAATGTGCCTTTAAGAGCTTTGCCAAAGCACTTGATATGGCAACTTTGGTTGATGAGAGAATTGAGTCGGTTCTTTCTACGAAGGGAGTATTGTAATATGGAAGTAAAGTATACATTTGAACAGTTGAAGAAGAACAGTGACGGTATGGTTCCTGTGGTGGTACAGGACTATGAAAATAATCAAGTTCTTATGGTTGCATATATGAATGAAGAAGCTTATAATCATACTATTGAAACAGGCAGAATGACATATTACAGCAGAAGCAGAAATGAACTTTGGGAAAAAGGACTTACATCAGGCCATTTTCAGTATGTTAAGGAGCTTTATGCTGATTGCGATATGGATACAATACTGGCAAAGGTGGAACAGGTAGGTGCTGCCTGTCATACAGGAAGCAGAAGCTGTTTCTTCAATAATATCTTAAAATAAGCTAAAATGTACATGATAAAATGGGGGATTTTATATGAATATTGATAAGCAGTTAAATGAAAATTTAGATATAATAACCGGACAGCAGCCGGATAAACCCAAAAAAGATAATAAAAATAAATCAAAACCAAAAGAAAAACCAAAGGAAACACAAAAAGAAACACAAAAAGATAAACCAAAAGAAAAAATAAAAGAAGAGACGAAAAGTAAAAAAAAGAAAAGCAAAAAGCCAATTATATTGACTATTGTGGTAACAGCAGTTGTAATTACTATTATATACCTGTCTGTTTCAGTATATTTTCAGTATCATTTCTTTAAAGGAAGCACCATAAATAACATTGATGTATCATTTATGACTGCTGATGAGGCTAATGCTGCCTTTAAAAATCAGTCACGTACTTATTATCTGGAAATAAAGGAGCGTAATGGCAAAGTAGAGCATATAAGTGCTGAAGATGTGGGACTTAAACTTTTTGATAATTTTGAAGCATCTTCTTATTTAGAAAAACAGGATGCTTACAAATGGATTTTTAATCTTTCCGGAACAACAACAATAATCGAATTTGCCGATGAAGCAAATAATGTTACATTTGATGAATCAATGTTAAACAGCAGATTTCTTTCACTTGAATGTCTTGATGAAGAAAAGATGACTGATGCCGCACCTCCCGATATAAAATACGAAAATGGCGTATATTCAGTCGGAAAGGTTAATCCCGGCACAAAGCTTGACATTGAAAAGACTAAAGAGTTTATAAAGGCAGCAATTTCCAACCTTTCTTCCACACTTGATTTGGAGGAAGCCGGATGTTATCTTGTGTCTGATACAGGTACAGATAATGCCTATACGGAACTTGTGAATAAGTTAAATAAATATGTGAGTTCAGAAATAACACTTACCTTCAATGATGAACGGACACCGGTAGTCATAGATGATACTTATATCAGCAAATGGATGAGCGTCGATGCAGATATGAACATAGTCTTTGATATGGAAGCTATCGAAGGGTTTGTGGCAGACTTATCAAAGGAAATAGAAACTATGGGACAGACACGCCATTTCAAAAATTCCTACGGAAATGAAATAACTGTTTCAGGTGGTGATTACGGCTGGTGGATATCAGAAGGAAAGGAAGCAGAGGAAATAGTTGAAAACATAAAAAGCGGTGAAACTATTTCAAGAGAGCTTAATTATCTCCAGAAGGCAGCTACACACGGTACTGAGGAAAATGACAGCGATATAGGTGATACTTACATTGAAATAAATCTTTTAAAACAGCATCTCTTCTGTTACAAGGAGGGTGAGCTTATAACTGAATGTGACATTATAAGCGGAACTAATGAAAATCCTACACCTACAGGAATTTACCGTATGCGTTTTATGTTTACAAATTATACTTTTAACAGAACATATTTTAAAAATACCGTAGCATATTGGATGGTATTTTACGGAGATGATGTTGACTCAAATATAGGACTTATATCATGCGATTTCAGAAATGATTTCGGCGGAACCACATATCTGTATAACGGAACCCACGGTTCAATATATGTACCTATGGATTCAGCCAAAATCATATACACTGAAATACCAAATGATATTCCGGTAATAATATATAAAACATACTAGGAGGTAATTATGACAAAACTGGCACTTTCCGATGAGATACTGCTTAGCATAGACAAGCCGGCAAGATATATCGGAAACGAGGTAAATATGGTCAGGAAAGACCTGAATGATATAGATGTACGTTTCTGTATGTGTTTTCCTGATGTGTACGAAATTGGTATGTCACATCTTGGAATACAGATTTTATATGATATGTTTAATAAAATGGAGGGAGTATACTGCGAGAGAGTGTACTCCCCTTGGCATGATTTAGACAAGCTTATGCGTGAAAAAAACATCCCTCTTTTTGCAT
>CAMENQ010000292.1 GCA_945928585.1 uncultured Roseburia sp.
TGTTTCCTTTAAATATGCTTTATCACTGCTCTCATCAAAAACAAATGACAGCTCCAGTATATTCCCCTTATGAATTTTATTTGATGGTGATGACAGTATATTGTCTACCATCTTATTTATCTGTAATTTTTGCAGCTGTGTCAGGCTCATTTTTTATTCTCCTAAAAGTTCCATAAACATATCTTCAGAAATTATGTCTATACCAAGCTCCTTCGCCTTTTTATTTTTTGAGGAGTTTGATGTAGTATCGTTGTTTATGAGGTAATCTGTTTTTGAGGTAACGCTTCCCGTAACCTTTCCGCCCCTGCTTTCTATAAATGCCTGCAGTTCCTTTCTGTTTTGGAATTTTTCTACACTTCCTGTAACTACAAAAGTTTTTCCTGCTATTGGACTTTCTGTGTTTGTTTCTTCTACTGCCTCTATTTTAAGTTCCTTAAGCAATATTTCAAATTCTTCCCTGTTTTTTGTATTCCTAAAATAATCCACAAAGCTTTCGGCTATTACATCACCTATGCCATCTATCTCCATAAGCTGCTCCATTGTAGCATTTACTGTTTTTTCTATGTCGTAATCAAATTCTTTACATATAACCTTTGCATTTGCAAGACCTATATTTAATATACCAAGACTGTATATAAGCTTTGGCAGAATGACATTTCGTGACTTTTCCACTGCTGCCACCAGATTATCGTATGACTTTCTTCCAAAGCCTGCCATATTTACTATTGTCTCTTCATGGTCATCCAGATGGAAAATATCCCTGTAGGAATGTATAAAGCCGTGGTCAATAAACTTTTCCAGTGTTTCCTCTGACAGACCTTCTATATTTAAGGCATCCCTGCTGACAAAATGAGTAAATTTCTTTACGTGCTTTGCCACACATTCAGGATTTGTACAGTAAAGTGACTTTACGTCATTTATGCTCCTTATTTCCGTAGCACCTCCACATGCCGGACATTTATCAGGTATAATAAGATTACCGCTTTTTGTATGATTTTCACTTATCTGAGGAATAATCATATTTGCCTTATATACTTCTATTTCGTCACCTATTCCAAGCTTAAGCCCCTCAACAATACTTATATTGTGTACACTTGCCCTTGAAACCGTAGTACCTTCAAGCTCAACAGGATTAAATATCGCCACGGGATTAATGAGACCTGTCCTCGACGGACTCCACTCTATTTCTTTAAGTATTGTTTTTGCAGTTTCATCCTTCCACTTAAAGGCTATGCCGTTTCTTGGAAATTTTGCCGTTCTTCCAAGTGTTTTTCCATACTCTATATCATTAAACATAAGTACAAGACCATCTGACGGCACATCAAAGGTTTCTATTGCCTTTGCAAAATATGACACATTATCGGCTACCGTATCTTTTGTTACCTTTTTATGCTCCACCACTGAAAAGCCCTGCTCCTTAAGAAATTCAAACTGCTTATCTATGGTGCCAAGGTAAACTTCATCTCCTCCTGCCTTCACAAGTGTAAATGCAAAGAAATGAACGTTTCTTTCTGCAGTTATTTTATTGTTCAGCTGTCTTACCGAACCACTGCAAAGATTTCTTGGATTTTTATATTTTAAGCTTTCCTCATCTATAGTATTGTTTATCTTTTCAAAATCAGAGTACTTTATGACAGCCTCACCTCTTATAATAAGCTGCTCCTTAAACGGTATGTTAATAGGGATGTTGACAAATACCTTTGCATTATTTGTTATAAGCTCTCCTACTTCTCCGTTTCCTCTTGTCACGGCCTGAATCAAAGTTCCATTTTCATATGTTAAAACTACCGTAAGTCCGTCAAGCTTCCATGACAATATGCCCTCCCTGTCCTTTAAAAATGATGAAAGCTCATCTACAGATTTTGTTTTGTCTAATGACAGCATAGGAGCTTCATGGTTTACTTTTGGAAGAGAGCTTAAAACCTCATAGCCTACGTTTACAGTAGGACTGTTTGACAGCACCATGCCTGTTTCCTTTTCCAATGATGAAAGCTCATCATACAGCTCATCATATTCTTTGTTGCTCATTATCTCTCTTGCTTCCTGATAATAAGCCTTTCCTGCCTTATTCAAAAGTTCAACTAGTTCTTTTATTCTTTCGGTTTTATTTTCTATATTGCGTTGGTTATTATTTTCCTTCATATCTGTTTTACTGCCCTCTATATAATTTTCTTTTATAACTTCCATGTTGTTCCTCATTTCTGTACATTCTCGCCAGACAGCGAGACTTATAAATTCGCATTCGCGAATTTTTGGTTTCTTTATTACACGCTGTTGCTTTAGCAATTTCAAATTCTTTATACTTATTCTTGTCTGCATAATTTTTATACTTCTGTGTTTTCCATGCTTCTCATAAGTTCAGCATATTCCTCATCAGTCACCTTCCTGTATTGTCCTGTCTTAAGTTCACCAAGCAATATGTTCATTATACGGATTCTCTTTAAAGTAACTACTCTGTAGCCTAATTCCTTACACATTCTGCGTATCTGTCTGTTAAGTCCCTGTGTAAGTATTATGCGGAATGTTCTTTTGTTTATCTTTTCAACCCTGCATTTTCGTGTAACAGCATCAAGTATAACCTGTCCATTTCTTGTATCCCTCAAATGTATGCCATTGCTCATTTTGTATATAAATTCCTTTGTTATATCCTTATTTACCGTGACTATATATTCCTTTTCATGTAATGATGAGGCTTTCATTATCTTATTTACAATATCTCCATTGTTTGTAAGAAGTATAAGTCCCTCGGAATTTTTATCAAGTCTTCCTACAGGGTATACTCTTTTATCCAGACCAACGAAATCAACAATATTGTCCTTAACGTCCTTTGCTGCGGTACACTCAATACCAACAGGCTTGTTTAAAGCAATAAGTATCATCTCGTCATTTTTATCTACTTTTTTTCCATCTACGCAGACTACACTTAAAGGCATAATTTTCATACCGGTGACGGCTTTCTCTCCATCAACTGTTACCCTGCCCTCCTCTATAAGTCTGTCTGCCTCACGCCTTGAGCATATTCCCTGCTCGCTTAAATATTTATTTAAACGTAAAGGCTGCTCTTTTGATAACTCTATATGCTTTTTTTCGTTTTCATTAACGAAGGTTGATTTATTATTCATATCATTATAGCTATACTTTCTGTATATTTTGTATTTGTTGTATTTTTTATATTATATTTTCTCACTGGATAATTTTATCACAATATCGCATTTTTTGCCACTTTTATTACTTAAATCTTCGCTTACTAAATAACATTTCAGTCTTTCGTTCTAGTGAATACTCCCAAAGA
>CAMENQ010000293.1 GCA_945928585.1 uncultured Roseburia sp.
TATAAATCCCGGTATATATTCAAATATCCTTACACCGGCTTTGAGTAATTTTCCATAATTGGATACATTGACCATATATACATACCATTTATCAGGAATTGCAGGAACTATGATGCGTACATCAACTCCACTTCCTGCCGCATTTATAAGGTCATTTGTCATATTCTGGTCAAGTACAAGATATGGCGTAGTGATATATATATAATCCCTTGCCTTATTTATCATACGTGTATATGCACCTTCGGTAGGATTATCAGGATTCCTGTGTGGGCCGCCACCAAATGGCTGAACATATCCTGCCTCCTTTACAGATACATCAGGTCTGTACTTTTCATAATCATATTCTATTTTATTATCCTGACTGATAGTAAGCATTTCAAGGAACATACAGGTAAGGCTCCACACTCCCTGACCATAAAGTCTTATTCCTGAATCTTTCCAGTGTCCGAATCTGACTATATAATTTGCATATTCATCGGCAAGATTTATGCCACCTGTATAGCCTATATTTCCATCTATAACTGTTATTTTCTGATGATTCCTGTAGTTAAAAGAAAGCCTTGCTATATTTTTATGGATTGGATTATATATAGTCATTGGAATATTTCTTTTTTCAAGATCATCACGGAAGCTCTGATTATTTATGATAAGTGTACCAAAATCATCAAAAAGAAGCTGTACTTCAACACCTTCTTTGACTTTCTGTGTAAGTATTTCAAGAATATCTCTCCACACTTTTCCGTCTGATACTATGAAATATTCCATAAATATGAACTTTTTGGCATTTTTAAGGTCCTCCATCATAGCATTTATAACTTCTTCACCAACAGGATAATATTTTACCTGCGTGTTATTATAAATCGGAAAACCTTCTTTTATAAGATAACGGCTTATCTGAACCTTATTGGGGTGGCACTTTTTAATATCTTTTGCAGTTTCTTCATTTTGTACAAGATATTTACCTAATTCTTCGTCTGCTGTTCTGAACTTCCTGTACTCTTTAGAATTAACTCTTTTTCTTCCCCACATAAAATAAAGGAAAAGTCCTGTAACCGGCAATACAAGTATTATGATTATCCAGCTCATTTTATATGATTCAGCTTCATTTACCAGTGCGAACACAGTTATTACACTGACAAGTTCAAGCAGGAGATATACCACAAAAAAACCCTTCATCAAAAATGCTGCAAGTAAAAACATAGTAACTATCTGAAGTAAAAAAGCAACACCGACTGTTATACCTCTTATGATGCCATAATATTTACTTTTGATGATTCCCATACGGTTTCGCCTCTTTCTGTTAAATTTGGGTAACGATTCAGAGCCATGCAAATTTTCTATATCCTATAAGGACCTCCGCAGCAGAATCCACTGCCACCACAACAAAGATTGCAGAATATATTCAGCATACACAATTTAAAGCAATACCCATCAGAGCCAAAAGTATCATATCCATACGAGCTTTGTTTTCCTGCATACCAGTTGTTTCCATTTTGCAGACTGTTAAGAAGCTGCCTGTACTCCATATTATTTGGCTCAAGATTTACTGCTTCTCTTGCATGGTCAAGTGCCATTATCTGATTTCCAAGACCGGAATTAGCTATAGCACTATAATAATGCCATAAAGCATTTCTTGTGCTTATGTTTGATAAAACATTAAGTGCCTCATGATAATATCTGCTTTTTATATAATTGGCTGCCGCCTGAAAATATCTGTCATCATCACTCATGTTCTGCTGTCTATTTCCATATCCCTGACCTGTATAATCTCCAAATCCACCAAAACCGCCAAAGCCGCCATTATAACTGTCATTACTATATCCCTGCTCGCGCTCTTTCATTATCTGGTTATATGCCTGCTGTATTTCTTTAAATTTTTCTTCTGCTTCGGCTTTATTAGGGTTATTTATATTTGCATCAGGGTGATACCTTCTGCTAAGCGTTCTGTATGCTTTTTTTATTTCTTCATCGGATGCTCCCCTGCTTACGCCAAGCACCTGATATGGATCACTCATATTATGCACCAAACCTCAAGCGACAAAATCTGTCTGTGGTATTTCCTTTCTTTGCTTATATATTCAAAACCCCATTAGTAAAATCGTCACTGTGTGGCTTTGAATAATTACATACATTTTATCATTTTGTTTACATAATTACTATTATTTTTTTATTATCTTTTTCTCGTTTATCTGCTCATATCTGCACCAGACTCCAGAATATAAAATATTACGAAGCACCTCTGCATTTTTGAGAATAGGCATTTTTTCAAACTCCCGTGAGCACTCAGCCATCATCATTGAAAGCATTGTACGGCATCTTTCCTCATAACCTTCATCTCTTTTTGCAAAAGCAAACGGATTATAATTACCTGTTTTCAAGTCCTTATCAATGTCTTCATAAGCATCCATAAGATATACGAATTTTCCTAGGAAAAATGCCATTCTCCGTATCTCATTCTCCCATTCGTCACTTCTGAATGTAAATATTTCCGCAAGCACCTCACCAAACAGCCCTGACACCTTATCAATATTTTCTTCTTTAGATGCCTCACAGTCAGATATCTTGTCAAACATCAGCTTTACTTTTTCGCATTTCTCAGGATATTTCTTCACTACTTCCTTATATCCCTTCTGAATTAACTTTGCATAAGCATACCGACTCGCTTTATGCTCATCTTTCCAGTCATCCATGCATTTATAATAGCTCAAAAGTATGGTCATATCGGCCGCATATTCAGTATACTGGTTAATACATGATGTTGTTCCTTTTGCTGGATGGACGATACATTTTCTTTCCTCTATTTTTTCCTCCGGCTCATAAAGCCCTGTAAGGAACATTACAAGAAATGTACAATCATAAGTCAGCGCAAACTGTCCCGAAAACCCATATTTTTCACGCAGCACTCTGCACAATCCACAGTAATAGGCATGATACTGGTCGAATTCTTTAAATTTTAATTCCTGTTTATTTACCATTACATATCCAAACATACTTTATACCTGTCTTTTCCAAAAATCCCCTGCTATAATATTTCGTATCTGTTCAGTCCTTTACAGATACAATATCTCTACACTTAATTTTAATATTGTTATAAACAAAATCAATGAAAAAACAATAAATTATTCTGAAATCTTTTATATATTGTGTTACAATAATATGTATCTATTCAGCAAGGAAATCAATATATGGAAATCAATTCATACAACAAAATAACTAATAAAAATATAGACAAA
>CAMENQ010000294.1 GCA_945928585.1 uncultured Roseburia sp.
CTATACGCTTCACTATATTCCTTTTCTATTATTCTGTCAATTTTTTTAAGTTCTTCCATAAGATTTTTTTTGTTATGGAGTCTTCCTGCAGTATCACATAAAAGAATATCGGCATTTCTCGCTTTTGCTGCCGCAATGGCATCAAACACTACAGCTCCCGGGTCTGAGCCTTCTTTTTGTGCTATAATGTCAACTCCTGCTCTGTGTGACCATTCCGTAAGCTGTTCTATGGCTGCTGCCCTGAAGGTATCGGCCGCCGCCATAATAACCTTCTTTCCCTTTGCCTTAAACTGACCTGCAAGCTTTCCCACTGACGTTGTTTTGCCCACACCGTTTACGCCTATGACAAGTACAATGGACTTTTTATCCTCAAAGTCGTATGCACTTTCGTCTACATGCATTATCTCCTTAATGCTTTCTATAAGAAGTGCCTTACATTCTGCCGGCTCTTTTATCTTGTTTTCCTTTACTTTTTCCTTTAGGCTGTCTATTATTTTTTCTGTAGTATTAACACCTAAATCTGCCATTATAAGGATTTCCTCTAGTTCCTCATAAAAATCATCATCTATACTTGAAAATCCACTGAATATACTGTCAAAGCCTGATTTTATGCTGTCTCTTGTCTTTGTAAGTCCCGCCTTAAGTCTGGCAAAAAATCCCTTTTTTTCTTCACTCATAACCTTGAATTCCTTTCATTGCTAATTTCCATTAATTTGCCTGCTGCTCATTTTTAAAATCCTCAAGCTGGTCTTCTATAAGATTTACGGAAACCAGTGTAGACACACCCTTTTCCTGCATGGTTATACCGTACAGTCTGTCTGCCGCTGCCATAGTACCTCGTCTGTGGGTAATTACTATGAACTGCGTATGGTCTGTAAGCTTATGTAAATAATCGGCATATCTGCCTACATTTGAGTCATCAAGTGCCGCTTCTATTTCGTCTAACAGACAGAATGGCGACGGCTTAAGATTTTGTATGGCAAATAATAATGCTATGGCAGTCAGTGCCTTTTCTCCTCCGGAAAGCTGCATCATATTCTGAAGCTTCTTTCCCGGCGGCTGTGAAATAATGGTTATGGACGCTTCCAGTATATCCTCATCATCAGCCAGCTCTATTGTACCCTTTCCGCCTCCAAACAATATCTTAAATACCTTATCAAATTCTGTCTTTATCTCAGCCAGTTTTTCAGTAAACTGTTTTCTCATACCAGCATCAAGCTCTGCAATAATCTTTTCCAGAGTCTGCTCAGCTGTTACCAGATCATCATGCTGTCCCTTTAAAAAGCCATATCTTTCTGACACTTCCTTGTATTCCTCAATGGAATTGACATTTACATCACCGAGATTTTTTATCTCTGTTCTTAATGATGCAATATTTTTTTTCATGGATAGTGCATCCGTTAAGCTTTCATCCTTTAGCTCAAGGGCGGAACTGTATGTTATCTCGTATTCCTCCCACATATAGTTGACCTGCTTTTCATTTGCTTCCTCCAGTTTCTCATGCTGTGAATTTAAACGGAATATTTCTTTATCAAGACTGTTTATATCCTCTGACAGCTGTTCTCTTTTTGCAAAAAATTCTTTATGGTCCTTCGTCTGTTCCTCTTTATCAGCCACGAGAGAATTTATTTCTTTCTCCAAGTCTTCTGTTTTGCTTTCCGTTTCTTTAATTTTATGAGAAATACCCTCGATTTCATGAAGCTTTTCTGTCATTTCCTTTGCTGATTCCTCTGCATTGAAATGTATATTTTTCATTTCCTCTGTAAGCTTGTTTATCTCTACGTTTACTCTCTCAAGATTTTCGCCTACAAAATCTCTCTTTTGCGTAAGTCCTGCCAGATTAAGCCTTAACTCCTCGTTATTTTTAAGTTCATCAGCTTCAAGCTCCTTCTGGCTGTCTATTTCTTCATTTAATTTGAGTATCTTTTCCTCAAGCTCCTTATTTTTATCCTCCCAGCTTTTAAGTTCTCCGTTTAACTGCTCATAATTTGATTTTATGTCAACAATCTGTGTAGCTATCTCACTGTTTTCCTTTGTGAAATCGTTGTAGTTATTGTCGATTTCCTTCTTTTTCTCGTCAGCCTTGTTTAAATTCATTTTAACTGTATTCTGTAAAATATACTGTTCATTTAAAACAAGCTTAATACGCTCTATTTCAGCTCTTACGGACTGTGCTTCATTTTCGAGAGTTTCTATGCTGCTCTTTCCCTGAGACATTTCCGTATTTAACTTCTTAAGCTTTTCCTCAAGCTCCTCTATCTCTCTTCTTCTTCCCAAAAGGTTACTGTTATTTTTAAAAGCACCGCCTGACAATGAACCGCCTGCATTTAAAAGTTCACCTTCAAGTGTAACCATTCTCAGTGTATAATTATACTTTCTTGCTATAACAAGCGCATTGTCTATATTGTCAACTACAACAACCCTTCCTAAAAGATACTTTGCTATGTTTTCACATGACTTGTCTATTGTGACAAGGTCACAGGCAAGTCCGATAACACCATTTTCCGAAAGTGCCTTCTCGTTTGTAAAGCCTGTCTTATTTGCAATACTGCTAAGAGGAAGAAAGGTTGCCCTTCCGAATTTATTTTTCTTCAGGTAATCAATAACCTCCTTGGCGGTATTTTCATTGTCTGTAACAACATTTTGAATGTTTCCGCCAAGTGCCGTTTCTATTGCAATCTCATACTTCTTATCAGTCTTAATAATATCTGCCACTACACCGACTATGCCTTTTTTCTGCTCCTTTAACTCCATTATCCTCTTGATACTGTTGCCGTAGCCCTCATACCGCTCTGTCAGATTTTTTAAAGCCTCAAGGTTTGAATTTGTCTGATGGTATTGTCTCTGGTTTTCCTCATGGCTTTTTCTGGCTGTTTTTATTTCATCTGATATTTCTGCCAGCTTTTCTTCATTTTTCTTTGTTTCTTCTGTTGCTGATATTATTTCATCATTTACCTTTTTAAGTTCCCCGTTAAGCTCTGCAATAATATTGTCCTGTATATCCTTGTCGCTTTGGAATTTAACCATTCTCTGGTTAAGCTCTGCCTTACGGATGTTTATCTGCTCAAGCATTGTATCGTATCTTTGTATTTTTGCCTTTACATTTGACTTCTCATTTAAAAGGTTAATGATGTCATTTTTATAGCCCTCAACCTCTTGATTAAGCTCACTTATTTTTTCTGTAATGGCTGTTACCCTGCTGTCTGCCTCACCCT
>CAMENQ010000295.1 GCA_945928585.1 uncultured Roseburia sp.
CATCTCTAAGGACACATATGCCTCCCTGTGCCAGAAATGAGTCACTGCTCTCAACGTCTGACTTTGTAACCATAATTATTTTTTTATCACGCGGAAGATTTAATGCACTGAACAATCCACCTACACCTGTACCGGCTATCACTATGTCTGCTTCCATAAAACAGCTTCCTTTCTTTATGTAAAATATAATTTCTGAGAGTATAACACATATCTTTACATATGACAAGACAGTTCTTTGTATTTTTGTGTATACATAGATTTGGTGGGGGAATCAGCCCTGCCGGATGGGGTTTATAACAGCACCCGGCAGGGCTGATTTTATTTTAAAAGTATGTTATGATTTTTTCGGCTTTATATATGTATGGTCCGGTGCAGGGATTTGATTCATATCATCACCTATATAGAAACTTGTATGCGGTGGCTGGTTGTAGGCTGTGTTCTGCCATGCTATTCCGAGTCTGTATACATAATCGTGCATAAATGTGTAGAAACGATGGTTTGTTATGTCTGTGGTAGTATATACTCTTAGGAATGTGCTGTCTTTTCCCCTGAATATTGCTTCCTCTCTCCAGTCTCCCATGATACTTGCCTGTAAACATGGATTGCCTTTTGTTCCGTTGTTTGACAGGACTTTATCAGTGGAAAAAATTATGTCAAGCTCCTCTGTTTTGTAGTTCCATTTATATATTTTTGGTATACCTACGTTTGTTTCGTAGCCATACCAGTCATGATCCAACAGTTCTCTTATCAGGTCACCGTCCCACCATATTGCAAAATTTATGGAGTCGGGAGCTGTATCTGATATTTTCTTTCCGTCAGCATAATTATATAAGCCGTCACCGTCCATTATCCACATCTGGTTGCCCTCATATCTCGGGTCTATTTTTGCACACAAGCCTCTGCCGGTGTCTCTTCCCGTAAATTTGCCAAAGGTGATTTCTCCTGTTCCTGCGTTTCTTGCTTCAAAGCCATATGGTACATCTGCATGCTCATGTATGCCAAAGAAATCAAATCCTTTACTGTCTTTTGTAAATCTGCCAACGTGCATTGCATCTCCATGCTCCAAGCCTGTAGTGTAAAGTCCTGTTCCGTCATGGTCTATAACACATGCACCATATAATATTTCATCACAGCCGTCACCGTCTACATCTGCTACTGCAAGATTGTGGAAGCCCTGATTTGTATAATCAATGTTTTCATTCTTATCTGCTTTAAATTTCCATCTTTTTTTCAGTTTTTTATCTATGACATCATATGCTGCCAAATGTGTAGGTCTGCCATGGTCATAGTAGCCTCTGCACATAACTACACTTGGATGTACACCGTCAAGATATGCCACGCAGGCTAAAAATCTGTCTACCCTGTTTCCCCACGAATCACCCCATTCGGCTACATTTCCTCTTGGCGGGTCATATTCTACCGTATCTGTAATTGTTCCTGTTCTTCCATCTATAAGTGACAGATATTCCGGGCCTTCTATAATAAATCCGTCTTCATTTCTCCAGTCGGCATTCTCGTCTCCTACTATGTTTCCATTGTTATCCTTTGTGCCGTCTGCCGTCTTGACAACCATTTCTGCATATCCGTCACCGTCAAAATCATAAACCATAAACTGTGTATAGTGGGCACCGCAGCGTATATTTTTTCCCATATCAATACGCCACATAAATGTTCCGTCCAGCTTATAGGCATCTATATAAACTATGCCTGAATAGCCCTTGTGGGAATTATCCTTGCCATTACAATCCCACTTAAGTACAATTTCATACTCACCGTCTCCATCCAAATCTGCCACTGTGGCATCATTAGCCGTATAGCTGTAGGTATGTCCGTCAGGTGTAGTATAATCTGCCGGCTTTCTTATTGGTATGTCAAAATAATTATGTTTTAGATTTCTGGCTGTGTAGCCTTCTTTCTCCTCCACGCCGTCGACAATCTTTTTTATAACATAAACGGTATTATAATTTCCTTCCTTATGAAGATAATTTGTAGCCTCATTTGAAGATATGGTTTTTATAAGTACTCCGTCTGCATATATGTTAAAAGCAGCATTTTCCATATATTCCCATCCGTTTAACCTGAATGCTATGAACATTCCTTCTGATGTCTGTACGGCTACAGCTCCCCTGTCAAGATACTCCATCTGTCTCTTCCTTAAAGGTGCCAGAACCTGTGATTTTGCTGATACTATCTCAGAATATCCTCCTGCATTTAGTGACTGTACTCCATATGTATATTCCCTGTCTGTCACCATACTGTCATCTGCAAATGAAGTTTCATTACCATTAACTTCTCCCAAAAGCTTATAATTGCACAAATCAGTTTTTCTGAATATTCTGTAAGAAACAGGTGCCTGTTCAGTATATGTCTTCTCCACCTGCCATGATATTATTGTTTTTTTGTCACTTATGGTTTCTGCCTTTACATTACATACAGGAATTCTTTGTATATTATCATTCTTTACCGTAACATACACCTTTTCACTGTATCCCCCCTCAAAGCCAAGTTCATCTGCAACACATATCTGATACTCATATGTCTCTCCAAGCTTAACATCTTCGTCAATATATTGTTCAGAAGTAATTTCTATTTTTTCTGCATCCTTACCTGAGCCTGTCTGTGTCTTATATATATGAAACCTGCTATATTCCGGCATTTTAAAAAATGTCATATTAACTTTGCAAATCATATCTTTTACATAAGCCTGTGCTTTAATATCCCTGGGAATAACATTTATTTTCTCCGATATATCTATTCCCTGTATACATACATATTTCCCGAAAAACTCCACATCAATACAGCCCTCCGTTACAGTTGTCCTGTAATCCTTATGGCATATGCTCCTGTCTGTTACCCAAATCGGTGACTGGCGTTCTCCATTTATAATAGAATGAAGATTTACATCACCATCATCATTTAAGTCTCCTGCATATATTCGTATATTATAATCACCGTTCTTAATACCTGTTATGTGATACCTGTTATCTCCTGCAGATTCTATTTCTGCATTTCCTTTATCAATAAGGCTGTTGTCTTTAAAAATAATTTTATACATTTTACTCCTCATTTCTGCACATATTTTTTTACATACCATCTGCGCACACTGTGCCCATACACAAATTCTTTATCAATAGTTTGATTTTACCACACTTCTCCTTAATGTAAAGAAGCTTTTTCACAATATGCATAACAGTTTCGTCCTGAGACAGCCA
>CAMENQ010000296.1 GCA_945928585.1 uncultured Roseburia sp.
TCTGTTTTTCAGCTATAGGCAGATATAAGTTTTACTCTTAACTAAGTGACATTGATTCAGTCCTGTCGTTGTATGTTTTCTTTCAAGCGGGTGTCCGGGGCAGGAAGGGTGCCGACAGGTATATATTTTGTGCGTAAGCATTGGGAAGAATGCTTACGCACAAAATATATACCTGCCGTTTATCTTGCATTAAAAAATAAAAGCACACCAGTAACTGCCAGAATATTTGCGGCAATTACCGTATGCTATGCTTTATCTCCTATTGACCTGATACCGGATTTTATTCCCATATTGGGCTACCTGGATGATGTAATTCTGCTTCCTGCGTTAATTGCCCTGACCGTAAGATTTATTCCTAAGAATGTTTTAGAGCAATGTAAAAAGCAGGCAGAAGGTATGTGGGAAAACGGAAAACCGAAAAAATGGTATTACGCTGTTCCCATTGTTATTGTATGGCTGCTTGTCATATTGCTTTTATTTAAATTAATTTTCATGTAGTTTTTTATATGTTTCATCAATATATATTACCCCAAAATCTTCGAAATTAAAAATGCTGACAACTTCTGCGTAAATTCGCAGATGTCATCAGCAACAAATGCGGTTCAGATTTCCCTTGTGAGAACTTCATTCCCTGTTTTAACAGTTTGAGACTGTTTTATATAAGTATTATTTACTCATAATTTCAGATATGGCATCAAGAATTTTGTCATGGCATCCGCCACAGCCTGTTGAACAGTGTGTAACCTTCTGTACTTCTTCAAATGTTTTTTCTACATCTGAAAATGTCTTGCTGTTATGCAATGCATCTTCCACATCAAAATAAGATACCTGTTTACATTTACAAATTACGTAATTCTCCATTTATTTTTCCTCCTTAAGTCTTAATACGAAACAGCTTTAATCGCCATTTTATCTTAATTGTTTAATTTTTCTCCTGAATACTTTTGCTTTTCCATTTCCAGTATTACTATGAATTTATATTATCAAATTCGTCAGGAGAAAGCAATAGAAAATAATATTATATTTTTACTTCAATATATTTTTCAGTCTGCTTAATAAATCCAAATATTTATCCATGGCAGCCTGATGATGAGCCAGAATATAGCTGTCATCTCTATCCTTGGCAGCCATTTCCAGTGACTTGGCCTCCTCCGAAAGTGAAATGGCACCTATTGACAATGAAGTACTTTTTAAGGCATGTATGATAATTCTATAATTATCCCAGTCTCTTTTATCAAAGAACTGCTGAATTTTGGCTACTTTATCCGATTTCATATATTCCTTAAGCATTTCTTCATACAATTCTTTATCCATACAATAATTAAGCCCTGTTTGCACATCCAATTCCGGTATTTCCTCTAAACACTGCATAACATCTTTTACTTCATTATCCTGCACTGTTTCTTTAACCTCTTGGTACTGCACTGCTTCTTTTACTTCATTATCCTGCCCCGTTTCTTTAGCTTCATTATATTGCATATCATTTTGCAGGATAATTTTTTCGCCAAGATACTTTGCCAACATTACCTGTAAATCTTCTTCCTTAAAAGGCTTTGTGAGGTAGTCGGTAAATCCGGCTTTCATATACTCTTCCTTTGCACCTCTTGTAGCGTTGGCAGTCAACATAACCACAGGTGTATTCTTGTTTGGATTTGTTGTAAGAAGCTTCATTTGCAGCAGTGTCTCTATACCATCCATTTCAGGCATCATATGGTCTAAGAAAATCAAATCATATTGCCTGTTTTTCACATATTTCAGACATTCCATACCACTTTGTGCAGTATCAATCTGTATACTTGTTTTTTTCAGAAGACCATTTATTACTTTCAGGTTCATCTCTACATCATCCACTACTAAAATATGTGCGTCCGGTGCAATAAAAGACATACCGTGTGTGTCTGAAGACTCAAGGAAATGTTGATACCTCTTTTCAAAATCTCCCATTGGTTCAGGATTTATTACCTTTTGTGGTATTTTAGCCGTAAAGCATGAGCCTTCTCCGTAAGTGCTTTCCACAAAAATATCTCCTCCCATCATCTCTACAAGGTTTTTCGTGAGATTTAAGCCCAGTCCTGTTCCCTCAATATTTCTATTACGTTTCTCCTCGATTCTTGTAAACGAGCTAAACAGTTTTTTCAAATCTTCCTGTCGGATGCCGATTCCGGTATCTTTTACTGCTATAATCAGCATAATTTTATTTTTCGAAAGATTTTCATAGCTTATGGAGATTGTAATAATTCCCTTTTTCGTATACTTTACGGCATTGGAAAGGAAATTGTTGATAATCTGCCTGATTCTCACTTCATCACCACACAGGCATGATGGCAGTTTTGGGTCAATCATCACCTGCAATGAAAGGTCTTTGCTCTCTGCTCTGACTTTTGCTATATTGTAGCAATCATTTATTACTGAAAACGATTCATACTCCACCGGAATAATCTCCAGCTTTCCCGCCTCTATCTTGGATATATCTAAAATATCATTAATAATGGACAGCAGAGATTGTCCGGCACTTTGTATATTTTTAGCATATTCTTTCAGGTTATCATCCTTGCACTCATTTAAGAGAATTGCATCCATACCCAGAATTCCATTAATGGGAGTTCGGATTTCATGTGACATATTGGCAAGAAACTGGCTTTTTGCCACGTTTGCCGCAATGGCATCATTTTTTGCCTGCTCTACAAATTTTACATGCTCCTGCATCATTTCGCGCATATAGATGATTAGTGTACAAATTGCAAAAATACATACGCCATATCTGCTTGCCTTGCCTAAGTCTCCAACCTTTATGGTATATGTTCTCAAAATATCGATAAATCCACCGAACATCATACAGATAACTCCGATAAGGCGCACCCCCATATCAAGACTTTTATTTTTGCTGATATTTCTTCCCAATGTCACCACATTCAACACGATAAGCAATAAAATAATTCCATGAGAAACAAATGACATTTCCATAAAATCTACAAATCCACAAATCTGAAGAACCGGCTGAATCACTGCATTTACTATAGAAGCAAACATTATCACTAATATGGGTTTCCTGATTTCCGGAATCGACTCATACCAATATAATTCCATAAAAAGAGGTGCTGTCATCAGGATAATAAAAATAAGATTAGAATATAATGTCTGATTTCCATAAAATACTTCCGGCACCTTTGTCTCTATCAGATAATAAATACTCATAAGCAGC
>CAMENQ010000297.1 GCA_945928585.1 uncultured Roseburia sp.
TTTACCTTCCATCATTATACATAAGAATAACCATATCGTTGCTAAAATAACTCCACTGAATAAAATTTTAAAAGTCATATGTATCCTCCCAGAACATATTTTCATAGATCATTGTATATTATTTTATAATATCATGTAAATTATTTTCATGGTCTGCATACATTGACCTATATAAAAACAAATATTATAAAATTCTAAATGATTTATTGACACAACTAAAATAATATGGTATATTAGTCATTGTTCGGTAACGAAAGAACATGCACCGCTAGCTCAGTTGGTAGAGCACCTGACTCTTAATCAGGGTGTCCAGGGTTCGAACCCCTGGCGGTGCATTAAAGCACTGTTTTTAATGATTTAAGGCATTGGGAACGGTGCTTTTTTAGTGCTTGAGTTCCTGCTCTCTAAAAAGTGCATTTACTGCTATTTCATAGGAAGAAAGTGTCTCTGCCTTCTTAATACTCTTAAGATACTTCTCAGGGTTAGTAAAACTTTGTCCCAAATGTACCCACAATTCTTTCATTTTATATAATGTATTAGTATCTCCTGACATACTTTTAGCATATCCATAGCATATATCATCATGAAATGCCCTAAGCTTTTCCTTATTATATACAATATCATTCCCATTTAATTCATTTATCAGGTTCGGATTTCTTATTATGCCCCGACCAATCATACAGCTGTTCACTCCATCTATACTGTCTGTCAGGTCTTTGTACGAATCCGGTGAATCTATATCTCCATTATAGCAAAGAGGCACATTAAGGCATTTCTGTGCATCGATGAATGCCTCCTTATGTGGTCTGCCATTATAAAATTCCTTCTGAAGACGTGTATGTATTATAAGCTCATCTATTGGATACTTTTCATATATCCTTAAAATATCTTCCCACTCATACAGCTCTGAGATTCCTATTCTTGTTTTAATGGAGATTTTAAGTGGGCATTTCTCATATATCTCTGACAGGAACTTGTCAAGCTCATCAGGCACTGCCAGAAATCCTGCACCCCGGTGTCTTGCCGTAACTGTTCCGGAAGGACAGCCAAGATTAAGATTTACTGTATCATAACCGTATTCTTTAAGTTTTATGGAAATTGCAAGAAATGTATCTGCGCGGTTTGCAAGTATCTGTGGAATGAGTGTCATTCCCTCATTATTCTCCGGCAATATTTCCTTTACTTCCTTATTGCTCATTTTCTTACTTGCAATAAAAGGCGTAAAGTACTTTGTGATTCCTCCAAAATGCCTGTTATATGCCTGTCGGTAAATGTATGTAGTAAGTCCCTCCATGGGTGCAAGATAAAACTGCATGTCTGTTTTCCTTTCAGTTATGATTATTACATGTCATCTAATCTTCCATGCTTTTCATAATTTGTAATTCTTTCAATTTTATTATCGTCGTCAACAAATATTACTGTTGGCTTGTGCTCATCTGCTTCTCTTTCATCCATCTGTGCATAAGCCATAATTATAATCTTATCTCCTGTTGACACACAGCGTGCTGCTGCTCCGTTCAAACATATCATACCACTTCCACGTTCACCTGCAATAGTATATGTCTCAAATCTGCTGGCTTTTAATTCATGAAATGTAACTATTCAGAACCCCATTCGCAAAACCGCTGATATGCAGCTTCTCTTTTGCTCATGTGGTTACCATGAAATTGTCAATCAGTCTTGTTTTTCCAATATAAACTGCAATTGCAACAAGCATTGGTTTTTTCACTGTCTTAATCTGCTGCATTGTAAGACCGTCTACTGCTTTTACATAGTCGATTTTTGCAAGAGGTTCAGTTTCGATAAGCTTCTTCATTGCATTAACTACTACATCTGCGTCAGTCTCTCCATCCTCTACCATTTTCTTACCAAGTTCGATACTCTTGCTTAAAATAAGTGCTGCCTTACGCTCCTCCTTGAAAAGATATGTGTTTCTTGAATTGTCATTCCGAGAGAATCTCCTATTAAAAGTGTATTAATTCCTGCCTCATCCATAAGCTTTGCCATAGAATAGTCATAGCAGGTAAGCATTGTTATCTTATCTCCATTTTCCTTCTGCTTTTGTAGTGTTGCTACTGTATTTTTACTCATAAAACCTCCAATTATCTACTCTTTATTATCTTAATTTGGCCTCAATCACAGCATAATCCCTTTGGGGATTCTTAACCTTTGCAATTTCAAGTGCCTTCAATGAAAGCAGTCGATATATCTCTTTGTTGTTTCCATCCAGTTTATCAAGATGTGCCTTAACTGTTCCCACATCTCCTCTCTCAACTGGGCCTGTAAGTGCCTCTTCAAGAGTGTGTTCACCAAGATGTGCCACATTCTGCTGCATAAATGGGATAATTGCTTTCATTGCAAGCTCCTTAGTAAACCCACATTTAATGAGCTCACAAACTGCTGTCTCTACAAGGCCTATCACAAGATTAGATGCCATAACTGCCGCCGCATGATACCTGACTTTTTCCGAAGGCTCTATAAAAATAACCTCATTTCCACAGGAATTTAACAGCTCTTTGAATTTAATGGCTGCTTTTTCTTCTCCTTCTATTGTAAATAATGTATAGGTAATTGCGAAACTATCTAAGTTGTGCTTATGAATTATTCATAATATACAAAACGAGGCTCAGATGCGTGGCAAATTCGCCTCTTCCTTTGTATATTATGCCTAATTCATATTCAATTTTTATGAGTTTCGCAATTGTCTATAAATAATGTATTGGAAATCTCCTTATACGATTGTGATTTGCTGCTTACCGCAAGGAGTGGATGGATAGACAACCCGCTGCAATTATATGCGGATATATCCGAAAAGATTTTAGATGATAAAACACCACTACAGTGACAGATAATCTTATCTTTAATTTCCGGCTGTAATGTTTTTAACTGCTCCCAGACCTGCCCTATGGCATCATCCGGAACCGTAATAAATATGACTTCACTATCCCGTACCAGTTCATCAATTGTCTCATAGTACTTCGTTTTTGTGAAATCTGCTGCCTCTTTAGCAGAATCTTTATTTTGGCTGTAGTACCCGGATACATCAATATGATGCTCTGCAAAATACTTACCCATAGAAAAACCAACTTTTCCGGCGCCAATAAATCCAATTCTCATACGCATCCCCCATTTCCTATTAATATTTTGTAACTATTCAGAGCCATGCAAATCTGTAACAAATTGACCATTTATGGTCAGATT
>CAMENQ010000298.1 GCA_945928585.1 uncultured Roseburia sp.
TACAGATATGAACCAACGAGAGAATTAGCGGCTTTTGTAAAAAATTATAATGATATTGAAACAAATGTCAGAGAACTGAGAGATATATGCAGTAAAGCAGAGGATGAAATGTATACGGTAACTCATTTGATAATGATAAATGAAGGGGCTTATCTTATTTTTGAGGGTGTCCGTCTAATGGGAAATATGATTGCGGTATATCTTATTATTCGTGCTGTGATGAATGTATATCTGTATATCAGGGAAAGTCTTGAGAAAAGAAAGCGGGAGTTTGGAATATTAAAGGCAATAGGATATAACAGTGGACAGATTTCAATGGCAATGCTTAAGGAAGCCAGCATTTGTATATGTATATCAATGGGAATTACATTTGGTCTGGGAAATGGGATATTCGCTGTTATAAATCATTATATAAAAAATAATTTTAATATTTATTGGAATAGCATTAAGTTTGAAATGGATTTGAAAGTAAATTTAATTATATTATTTGTGGGAATTTTGGTTCCCATGTTTGGCTATGTTTTAAGTTTTGCAAAAATAAGGAAAATGGAGCCAATGGAGGCCTTGAGATAGGGTTTGAAACCGGTCTTTTGAAAATGAATATGAACCGAAGCAGAATAGAGGTGTAATAATGAATTATGTACTTGAAATGAAAAATGTAGAAAAGAAATATGTGGATGCATATAAAAAAGAAGTACCTGCCATTAAAAATTTTACTGCAGGGTTTGAAAAAGGAAAATTTTATGCGGTTATGGGACCTTCCGGTGCCGGAAAAAGTACTATATTAAGCATAATGGGATTTATGGAGAAAAAAACCGGAGGTGACATGTATTTGGATGGGCAAAAAATTAATCTGATGACTCAAAGAGAAATGTCTGCTGTCCGCAGAGAAAAGATAGGATTTGTATTCCAGCATTATTTTTTGAATCCTAAACTTACAGTAATGGACAATGTTATCCTTCCGATGAAAATAAATAAAAAGATTAGCAGGAAAGAGTATAAGAATAGGGCTGTGGAATTACTCAAATATTTTGGTATTGAGAAATATGCAGACCGTTTTCCTGACGAAATATCAGGAGGAGAACAGCAGCGTGTGTGTATTGCCAGAGCATTGGCGAATAATCCCCAAATTATACTGGCGGACGAGCCAACGGGAAATTTAGATGAGGATAATGAAAAAATAGTGCTTGATACATTAAAAAGACTGTCCGAAGAAGGAAAAACAGTGATTATTGTAAGCCATAGCAGAAATGTTATAAAATATGCAGATAAGGTGCTTAATATTAGAGAAGGAGTTTTAGAGGAGTAAAAAATGTATTGTTTTTGGCTGAAAGAAAAAAGGCTGACAGAGACCATAAGAAGGATAATAATTTATTCCATCAATATGATAGGAATTTTATTTCTTGGAAATTTATGCCGTTTTATATCAGAATTAAAAGAAAAGAATAAATTGACTGAACTTGCCAAAATGCTTGGAGGGCCATATGATGAGAATCTGCAGGGGAGAATTCTTATGATTATTCATATGCTTGTGGCTGTCTTTCTCTGTACGGTAATAGGACTGTTATTTATTTATATAAAGACTATTAGTACTGAAATTTATGGAAGGAAAATGGATATATCGTTGCTAAGGACTCTTGGCTACAATGAAATGAGAATATTTGCATATCAAATGCTGTATATTGTTTTTGATGTTTTTTTTGCAATCGTTGTAAGCAATATTATGGTGAGAGGGATCTTTATATATATAGGGAAACAGGATAAATTTGCAGTACTGGTTAGTCTCGTAGACAGTGTGAACGGAGTAAAAAACAGCATTATTATTAATGGCATAATTTTATTTGTTACAGTTACAACAGTGGTATTTTGTATAAAAAGAGAAGAATAGATTTTAAATGGAATATGGGACAAATTTTTCAAAGATAAAAATTTTTCTCACGCATAATTCTCCATATCTGACAGATAATAACAACACAATATGGCAAAATCATAAGCTGTTTAAAAGGCTTATAGCTTAATTTATTATAACAGAAAACGGAGGGCTTATAAAATTATGCGGGCAACAGGTATAGTGCGAAGAATAGACGATTTAGGCAGAGTGGTAGTACCAAAGGAGATAAGACGTATTCTTAAAATAAGAGAGGGAGATCCTCTTGAAATTTATACAGATAAGGAAGGCGAAATTATCCTTAAAAAATATTCTCCAATAGGGGAACTTACTGAATTTGCAAAGGAATATGCAGAGGCCATAGCCAGCGTGTCAGGCTATAAGGTAATAATAACAGACAGAGATCAGGTTATAGCAGTGGCAGGAGGCGTTAAGAAAGATTATCAGGGTAAAAACTTAACCGGGAAAATGGAAGAGGTTATGAGTGACAGAGATATAATTCTTAGCGGAGCCGGAAAAAAGGGTGTGGAAATAGTAGATAAATATGAGTATACAGACTATGGTCAGGTAATCTGCCCTATAGTATGCGATGGAGATATAATTGGAGCTGTAGTAGTGATAGGAAAAGATACCGGTATGCAGATAGGAGATACCGAAAGCAGGCTGGCAGCAGTGGCAGCATCTTTCCTAGGAAAACAAATGGAGAGCAGGTAAGGGAAAAAGGACAGACCAGTAAAAAAAACAAGATGTAAAAAACTGGAAGAAACCTTAAAATACTAGAAAATATGCAAAATTTCTTGACAAATGGCATTAAACAGTTTATATATATACTATGGGTAGCAAATACATAGTATAAAACCCGAGAAAAACCTGTAAAACAGGTTATTATAAAAATTTTATTATAACAGAGGAGGAGTTTATCCATGAACAAGGCTGAATTAGTAGCAGCTATGGCTGCAGAAGCAGAATTATCTAAGAAGGATTCAGAGAAGGCATTAAAGGCTTTCATCGAAGTAGTTACTAATGAACTTAAGAAAGGTGAGAAGGTTCAGTTAGTAGGCTTTGGTACTTTCGAAGTTGCTAAGAGAGCAGCTAGAGAGGGTAGAAATCCACAGACAGGTAAGTCTATGAAGATTGCTGCTTCAAAGGCACCTAAGTTTAAAGCAGGAAAGGCTTTAAAGGACACAGTTAACGCAAAATAGTTAACGTCCATATGGATATTCTTGAACAGGAAAAGGTTCTGCTTATGAAAGTAAGTAGGGCCTTTTTCATACATTACAGTTAAGTCCAGTCATATATTCTGTG
>CAMENQ010000299.1 GCA_945928585.1 uncultured Roseburia sp.
GAAGGTTAGAGGAAGAAGAGTCGGTTATGGAGCTTGCAAGAATGTTAGGAGGCAAAGAAATAACAGATACAGCCATAGAAAATGCAAGAGAAATGAAAAAAATGGCTGTAGAGGGGTAATTCAGCCAGGTTATATTTCTTTAAGAAGGTCAGCTGTTGTGACGGCAGGGCTGAATTGTTAAAATTGTTAAAAAATGTAATAAATTGTAAAAAAATATTGCAAAGCAGTTATGTGTATGGTAATATCTGTTATGGAGTAAATAATTATGTGGGAACTGAAAATAGAAAGATTGTAACAGAATAACAGAATATAATATATATATCTAAAAAGATATCTGCCGTATAGTATTTACTTTTTAATACTATACGGCAGTTTTTAGTTCCGGAGGATGATTATTCCAGAAAAAATAAAAACGGAGGATTATTATGAGTAAATTTAAAAGGTTGGCTGCACTTGGAATGTCAGTTATTATGGCATTTTCACCGGCAGGCTGTAAAGGGGACAACAGTGATAATGACAATAAGTCAAAGGAAGTTAATGGTGAAATTGACGATATTTCAGCAAAATATGGGTACAATGTAGAGTATCTTCCGCTTAATAACTCAGATATGTCAAAAGAAACATATATATCGCATATGATTTTGAATGGCGAAAAGATATATTTCTGTGAGGAGGAAGTTGAAACTGAAGAGGAGAAAGTTGGAACTGATAACGAAGAAAAAGAGGAAATCAAGGGATACATAAAAGGTTTTGACATAAATTCCCCGGAGGATATAAAAACGTATGCAGCGTATAACTGGTCTGCACAAAACACATATACATATATAGAATATATATGGGAAAATGAAGATGAAAATATTTCTTTTATTAAATCCGTATATACTTATGATTATGATGAACCGGAGCAGGAAGGTACACCGTCTGTTGGTGTTAAGGATATACCTGAGGATGCAGAAATTACTGAGGAATTTCTGGACAGATTAGGTATAAATTTAAGTGAAATTGATTTGGAATTTAGTGATGTAAAGGGAATGACAGTAAAGGAAGTTGTAGAGCTTTATATGCAATTAACAGGTGATGACAGTGAGCCGGTTGAAGAATATGATTATAATATGCAGACATTTATAGTAACATTAGATGAAAATGGCAATGAAATTTCATCAAAGGATATTTCAGAGTATTTCACCGAATATTACAGTATTACAATGGACAATAACGGAGTATTATACTGTATTTCACCAAGTATGGGTATGGGTGACAAGGAGGAATTTTCTACTGATGTGCTGATTATCGATACAAAATCTGATAAGATAGAAAAAAAGAAATTTAATTATTACGTGGATAGCGTGATAGCAACAGATGACGGAACTCTTGTTGGTGTAGAAACAAATGAAGATTATGAATCATTTTTGGTGACTTGGAATAAGGATAAAGGGACATTTGAGGAGTATAAAGACAATAAAATTAATACAGATAACATCACTCAGATGTTTTCGGCAGGAGAAAAGGCAATTGCTTACATTGACAATGAAACCCTGTATACATTTGATTTAGATACAAAAAAATATACAAAGGTTTTAAAGCTTACAAACTGGGATATTTTTGGAGATGAATATCCTATGGTAGTTTTTGATGATGAGGAGCATTTGCTTATAGTATCTGCATCGTATAACTGGGGTAATAATGAAAAGGATGAACTGTTAATAAACAGACTTACAAGGGTAGATGCGTCTTCGGTGAAAAAGAAAAAAGAAATAAATTTTGCATGCTTTGACTCAGATGAATATGTGAAGGCACAGGCAGTAAAATTTAATAAGACAAATTCAGATTATAAGATAGTAGTAAAGGAATACGCTGATTTTGACGGTGAATATAATGATGACGCATATGAAGCAGCACGCTTAAAGTTAAATCAGGATATATTATCAGGAAAGAATATAGATATAATTGACATTGGAAGTATAGATATAAACACATATGCCGGAAAGGGACTGTTTGAGAATTTATATGATTATATAGAAAAAGACAGTGAAATGTCACAGAAAAACCTCAACAAAAATATATTAAAGATGTTTGAGGATGAAGGAAGACTTATGGCACTTCCTACAAGATATTATGTAAGCGGACTCGCATCTGATAAAAATCTTTTAGGGGATGATTTGCTTACTTTTGATAAGTTTTTGCAGATAATTGAAGAAAATCCTGATAAAGAAATGTATGAATATGCTTCAAGAGAAAATGTATTATATAAGCTTTACTCAGGAAGCAGTGATTATTTTGTTGACAGTAAAAATAAAAAATGCAATTTTACAGATGGAAATTTTGAAAATGTTTTAAAAATTGCAGCTAAATTCAAAACAGACGAGGAAGTTTACGAAAACATGGAGGAAATGGAAAGCGAGCCAAAGAAAATATCAGATGGCAATATGCTGTTTTTAAATTTTCAAATGTATGATCCGGTGGAGTACCAGATTCCTGCCACTTTATTTAAGAACGGATTTAATGTAACAGGCTATCCTTCTGTAAACGGAGAATCATTAGAAGCTGAGATATCAGGAAATCTGTTTGCTATCAGTTCAGGCTCAGACTATAAGGATGAGTGCTGGGATTTTATAAAGAGTATTTTTGAAAAAGATTCTACATATTCAAATGATTATTGTATGGGCTTTTCAGTGGATAATGATGTCCTTGACAAACAGATTGAGGAAGCCTGCAGACCAAATGAATATACAGATGAAAATGGAAATATTATACAGGGAAGTATCAGCAGCTTTGCATGGGAAGATTTTAGGCTGGAGCTTTATCCTCTTACGATAGAACAGGCAGCTGACCTTAAGGAAATAATTCTTTCGGCAGATAAGCTGTGCAGAGACAGATATGAAGATGAAATATATACCATTATTATGGAGGAGGCAGACGCTTTCTTTAACGGAGAAAAATCAGCAAAAGATGTTTGGGATATTATTCAGAGCAGAGCAGACATATACATAAATGAAAATAATTAAGCAGATAAAAAGAAGTGTTTGGAAATGAGGATTAAAATGACCTTAAAAAAAGAAAGAGAAGTAAATACAAGGTCGGGACTTAAACGAAGGAAAAGAATTACCTCATCATTGTTTTTAGCACCAAGCTTTATTGGAGTCATGATTTTCTTTGTGGTGCCGTTTATTGTAGTAATATACTATTCG
>CAMENQ010000300.1 GCA_945928585.1 uncultured Roseburia sp.
TACATCAGAGGGCTATGTAATGGTGAACTATAAAGGAAGTAATCCAAAAGTAAAACTCCAGATAACAGGAAGCAATGGAGTAACATACACCTACAATCTTCATAGCGGAGGTTATGAGACATTTCCTTTATCAGCCGGAAATGGATCTTACAAAGTCGCTGTTTATGAAAATGTGACAGGAAATCAGTATTCAACTGCACTTTCACAGAATATAACTGCCAATATAACAAACACCTTTGGTCCAAATTTATATCCGAACCAGTATGTTAACTTTAATGCAGGAAGTAAAGTTGTGTCAAAAGCCATGGAGCTTGCTGCTGGCTGCTCCAGCGATTTAGAGGTTGTTACTGCAATATACAATTATGTAACTTCAAATATAACTTATGATCACAACAAAGCCTCTAATGTACAAAGTGGATATACTTCTAATGTTGATGAAATTCTTACAAGCGGCACAGGTATATGTCTTGATTATGCTGCAGTAATGGCAAGTATGCTAAGAAGCCAACACATTCCTACACGTCTTGAAGTAGGATATGCAGGCACTGCCTACCATGCCTGGATAAGTACTTATATAACTGACGTCGGCTGGGTAAATGGTATTATACAATTTGATGGTATAAACTGGTCACTTATGGATCCTACATTTGCTGCAAATACCAGCGAACAGTCTCTTAAATCTTTTATTGGAAATGGCACTAATTACAAAACAAAATATATTTATTAGTTAATGTGAATTGGGGAATTCTCATGAAAAAATCTAAAATGTTAAACAATGCTGAAGTTGCTTCATTTTGTGAGCAATTATCACTTCTTCTTCCTGCCGGAATAACACCGGCTGATGCAATTGCTTTAATGATGTCTGATACTTCCGATAAGGAAGGTCATTCATTATTAAAGCAGATTCTTGATTCATTGAATAATGGTCATACATTTTACGAGGCAATTTGTGGCACCAACGTTTTTCCGGAATATGCAGTCTCTATGATACTGCTTGGCGAAGAATCAGGTGATCTCGACGTAATCACAGCTAAGCTTGCTGACTATTATTCACAACAATGCAATATTTCAGATTCTATTAAAAATGCCGTCAGTTACCCATTGGTCATGATATGTCTGATGTTTTTTATTCTTATAGTTCTTCTTACTAAAATACTGCCGATATTTAGCCAGGTTTTTCATCAGCTTGGCACTGAATTGTCAGATGTAGCAAAAAGGCTAATGCATATTGGTACATATATTCAGTCGCTGTCTGCTTTTTTTGTTTGCCTGATTTTTCTTCTTATGGTTGCAGCCGTCATTTTTACTTTTAATTACCGCTGTAAAAAATTAATAAAGCATATATTACACACCTGCAGGCTTACAAAGAATTTTTATCTCGATATTGCTTTTGGAAGATTTTCAGGTGCACTTTCAATAGTAATATCAAGTGGTGTTGACACATTTAAAGGCATAAGTCTTTCTAAGAAGCTTGTTGATAATGAATTGATGCTTTCTAAAATTAATATTTGTGAAGAATCCCTGAAAAAGGGCGATTCTATATCCGAAGCAGTAAGAGCAGCCGATATTTTCGAAGCAAAGCACCAACGCATGCTTGACATTGGAATCCGCTCAGGTAATACAGATACTGTCCTCAAAAAAATATCAGAATATTATGAGGATAAAGTAGAGAACCGGCTTTACCGCATATTAAATACTATAGAACCTACGCTTGTAATCATATTCTCATTAACAGTCGGCCTTATACTTTTATCTGTAATAATGCCATTAATCGGAATTATGGAAAGCATAGGTTAGGAGGTTTTATTAATGAACCGTTTTGGTAATAATAATGTCTTTCATATATCAACAGTGTGGCGTATTTTAACCATTTTGTCTGCTATTTTATTTATACTAATCTTTGTTAAAGGTATTGGCTCAGTAGATAATATGACATACGACGAAGAAGCAAAAAGTCTCGAAAATGTATTAAGGAAAGATATAGCCCACTGTTATGCAGTTGAAGGAACATATCCTCCAAGCCTTGATTATTTGAAAGAGCATTATGGGTTATATTATGATGAAGATAAATTTTATGTTGACTACACCTCAATAGGTTCAAATATCATGCCTGATATAACAATTATTCCTAAACAGGAACCGTAAAATATTAAATTAAAACTATAGGTGCAAATAACGGGGTGATTTCTTTTATGTATAAGAATAAAAAACACCAACATATCATAGATATTATGTTTCTGCTTTCTCTTTTCTGTATATTTGCCATGTCATCTGTAACTCTTATACTATTCGGAGCCGATATATATCAGAAAACCGTATCCCAGATGGACAGCAATTATTCAGCAAGAACATCAACTGCTTACATTACCGAAAAAATCCGTCAGTCTGATTCTTCCGGCTCTATCACTATATCCAACTATAATAATACTGACGTGTTAATGCTCACCGGTGAAATAAATGGTGTAACTTATGCCACCTCTTTGTATGAATATAATGGATACTTATACGAGCTGTTTTCAAGAGCAGATATTGAACTTCCACTTGATGCCGGCCAGCCTATTATGGAAATAGAAAAACTCAGATTTAAGAAGTGTAATGATAATCTGCTGGAAATATCTTTTTATGATGCTGATAATTCTTTAAATACGATATATGTAAACGTTCACACAGGATCACAGGAATGAGGTATATCATGAAAAAAAATCGTACATCACGTTCAAGCCTGTTTTTAATTGAATTAATTATATCAATATTTTTTTTCATTATTGCTGCCGCAATATGTATACAATTATTTATCAAATCCCACATTATCTCACAGGAAACTGTAGCTATCGACCATGCAGTAGTATGGACTCAGAATCTGTCTGAGATATTTATTAATGAAGATGGCAATTTTTCTAAAGTTCAAAATTATTTTTTATCACAAAATAACATGTACACTGAACTTTTTTCTGATTCTGAATGCATGCTGTTTTTATATGATAATAACTGGCATCCTGTAAATTATAATGAGTTTCCAGCATACATTGTATTTTCATACCCTACATCAGATTCAAATTTTAACTATGAAAATATATACATAACAAAATGTTCAAACGAACTCACTGATTATCTTGAGCAAATCTGTTCTTCTGATAACAGGACATCATATATTAATGATTTTATAGATAATTATATTTCAAAACA
>CAMENQ010000301.1 GCA_945928585.1 uncultured Roseburia sp.
TTTATTGTAATAGTTGTTTCACCAACACCGGCAATAGTCACTGGCAGTTCAGATAACTGGGCTGCACTGTACGTAACACTCTCATCTATATATGCAACCTTTGGATCCAATGAACTGACTTTATATGTAATCTCTTCCAATTCCTCAGGATCCAGTTTCTTCTGAATGCCAAAAATCGCATCATGTTTTAAGCTTATTCCCAGATTGACCACTGTATCTTTGGCTTTTCTATAGGACAAGTCATCTATTATATCTCTACTCAACTGTACATGGGCATCAGCTGATTTTAAAGTAACATCATACGAACTATGCAGTTTATCTTCTGAAATGTCGTATGCTTTTCTCACTGCATCATCAATTACCAGTTCAACTGTGATATTATATTTTTTGTCAGAACGCATATTCTTAAACAGCTTTGAATCTACCTCAATGCTTTCTTCAAGAAATGCACAATCCTTCGTTTCTGAAATACTTAATGGTTTCTCTACCGTTTCCGATTCTTTTGTCTCTACATTTGTAATTGTATATTTTGCCTTCAGTTCATCCTGATTCAATAAATCAAAATATGCAGCTTCTTCCTGTGAAGGATGTACCTTCATTTCAATATTATATGACTCATGTATATATGCAATATTTTTTCCTGCATCATCCTGATTAAAGGATACATTCATCATAACTTCAGGCATAACCTGACCTACAGTAAGAGGTATTTCCACTACTTCAGAACTCTTTGAGATATCACTTTCCTCATACCATATCTTAAGCTTTGGCTCATCTCCTGCCTCTGGAATACCTATTGCTCTTATATGATTACCATTTTTGCTAAAATATGTATCTCCATTTTCAATAGAATACATCAGCTCACCAGGATATATCTCACCTTCATCCAGAAGATTATCCTCTATATAAGTTTCTACATCCAATGTTTCTCCATACTTAATGCTAATCTGATCTTGGGATTTCTTAAAAGAAACATCCTGCTTAGAAATACTTATGTCCGAAGAATATGTATCCTCTTTTGAAACATAATCTCCATCCTGCTCAGTCACACCGTATACATTAATGTTTATAGTATAGCTGCCTGCCTTATCAACAACAAGATCCAGCGTTTTAGTACTTTCTACGTTGGAAAATGATAACTGGTCTGTTACCGACACTACATTTTCAGACGGTGATACCGATATTGTTGCACTAAGTGTCTTCCCTTCATTTTCAGCAATATCATTAAATCCCTGCATTGATATTTCAACAACAGCCTTTCGACAATATTTACCGTCCTGCTGACAGGTAACAACACTATCACTAACTACAGAAGCTGAGAACTGCTCTGAGCCACTTAATATGTATTCTTCAGGAATATATTGCACTGCTTCTTCCGTTTCTGTCTCTGTTTCTGTTACCTCTTCTGTTTCTGTCTCAGTTGTATCTTCTGACTCTGTTTCCTCTGTGCTTTCTTCTGTTCCCTCTGACAATGTCTCTTCTGTGCTTTCTTCTGTTCCCTCTGACGTTGTCCCTTCTGTATTTTCTTCTGTTCCTTTTGTATTATCCCCTTCAGAAGATTCCGATGACGAGTCATTTACTTCATTGCTATCTTCACTACTATTTTCGATTTTATTGCCCTCATCGCTTCCTTCTTTTTCTTCTCCCTTTTCACCACTTTCAGTACTATTTTCATACACATCACTTTCTGTAGCATAAACAGTACCTGCAGGTATATTTCCCATAAGCATAATCAATGCCATGAAAAGATATCCCATTCTTTTTGTTACATTTTTCACTTTTCTCTTCATAAAACAACCCTTACTCATCTTATGTATTGCATATCCACGTTTCGTAACAATCCTTATTTGCACAACACTTCTATCCAATCAGGAATCGTGAATATATTAAATTAGCGACTATACTATAATAGTCGATTTGCGCAAATATCTCAATAGGACTTTTGAACCATAATAAAAGTGTTTTTTTAACAGTTTTGCACTATACTGTTACATTTAATATACTTTTATGTACAAAATAACTTAATATTTTCTCAATAAATTACTAACATACCGTTAATATGCACTACGCTGTCACAATTTCCTATAAAATAAAAACAAGCTCCAGGTTATTAACCTAAGAGCCTGTTCATATACAATATAAATGTATACTAGACAGCTGGATTTTGCAGCTCTTCTATCAAACATTCATGTTTTTTGCTTACTTTATCATAGTTAATTCCAACCAGCAACAGTTTTCCCTGATATTCTTTCAAGGACTGTACATACTTTTTGTTTTTTATCTGTTTAATTGCTGAATCTGCTGACTGGTCATATTTTAGTTCCACTATCATTGCAGGTCTTTTTCCTGCATTTGCCCTTGGTATGAACACAAGGTCTGCAAAGCCCTTTCCTGCGGGAAACTCCCTGACTATATTGTAGTAAGCAGGTGCTGTAAAGTATGCCATTGTAAGCACACAGCTTAATGAGTTTTCATTATTATATTTTATGATTGAAGTATAGGTTTCATGTGCAAGCTCTATAATCTGTGCTACTTTATCAGCATCTTTTGCTATAGTTGCCCTTAATAACTCATCACACTTTGATATCGATTTTGCTATTTCTTTCCAGCTTCCTTTATTAAGTGCCGCCTGATAAGCCTTTGCCACTTCATAATTTGGAATAAATACACTTTCCTCTTCGGCATCATATGCAAGATACCCAAGATGAATCAATGCTGTTAACGCTTCATCTTTGGATGATATTTCGAACAAATCGTTTCCAAATGTATCTGTAATAACCGGAACCTTTCCACCTGATAACATCGTCAATATATCATCTTTTAGTCCTTCATAATTCATGGTGATAAATGTATTGATGGATTCAAATGATGATGTATTTTTCCAGTAAGAATCAAAATCCTGCTTTTTCATGGCAAGAGACACAGAATTAGGATTATACATATGGATTCCATCAATCAAATATCCGTTATACCATGTTTTCGTTGTTTCAAAGTCCATATCATATTTGTCACAAAGATCTTTTACTTCTTTCTCTGTAAATCCAAAATACTTTGTTATTGGTTTAGATTTTAACATCGTATATTCATCAAAGTTATTCAGTGCTGACTCATCCTTGATTTTCTTAATCGGAAGGATTCCTGTAATATAGGCAAGCGGCAAAAATGCCTTTGATTCCTCACT
>CAMENQ010000302.1 GCA_945928585.1 uncultured Roseburia sp.
AACGTAGGTGTAGACTGTGCCATTCTTATGAATCCACAGACATGGGTAGCTTCAGGTCATTTAGGAGGCTTCGCAGATCCGCTTATGGATTGTAAGGAGTGTCATGAAAGATTCAGGGCAGATAAGCTTATAGAGGATTACAATGCAGAGAATAATATTACTATAGAAGGTTCTGTAGACGCATGGTCAAATGAAAAAATGTCAGCCTATATTGAGGAGCATAATATCGTATGTCCTTCCTGCGGAAAGCATAACTTTACAGACATAAGACAGTTTAATCTTATGTTTAAGACATTCCAGGGTGTTACAGAGGATGCAAAGAATACAGTATACTTAAGACCTGAGACAGCACAGGGTATTTTTGTAAACTTTAAAAACGTACAGAGAACATCAAGAAAGAAGATTCCGTTTGGTATCGGTCAGATAGGAAAGTCTTTCAGAAATGAAATTACTCCTGGAAACTTTACATTCAGAACAAGAGAGTTTGAGCAGATGGAGCTGGAGTTCTTCTGTGAGCCGGGTACAGACCTTGAGTGGTTTGCATACTGGAAGGAGTTTTGTATCAACTGGTTAAAGAGACTTGGTATAAAAGAAGATGAAATGAGAGTAAGAGATCATTCACCGGAGGAGCTTTGTTTCTACAGTAAGGCTACTACAGATATAGAGTTCCTGTTCCCATTCGGATGGGGTGAGCTTTGGGGCGTAGCTGACAGAACAGACTATGACCTTACACAGCATCAGAATACATCAGGTGAGCCTATGGATTATTTTGATGATGAAAAGAAGGAAAAATATATTCCTTATGTAATCGAGCCGTCACTTGGTGCAGACAGAGTAACACTTGCATTCCTTTGCAGTGCATATGATGAGGAAGAACTTGAGGGTGGCGATATGAGAACTGTTCTCCGTTTCCATCCTGCACTTGCACCTGTAAAGATAGGTGTTCTTCCGCTTTCAAAGAAGCTTAATGAGGGTGCTGAAAAGGTATTTGCTGAGTTAAGTAAAAAGTATAACTGTGAGTTTGATGACAGAGGAAATATCGGTAAGAGATACAGAAGACAGGATGAAATAGGTACTCCATTCTGTATCACATATGATTTTGATTCTGAGGAAGATGGCTGTGTTACTGTAAGAGAGCGTGATACTATGGCGCAGGAAAGAGTTAAGATATCTGAGCTTAAAGCTTATTTTGAGGACAAATTTGAGTTTTAATTTTTAAATAATAATAAAACTAAATTAAAGAATACCCCTATGCAGATGTTTTGAATAAAAAACTGTCACAGGGGTATTTTTAAATAAATAATAGGAAATTTCCAAAGGGACAACAAAAATCGTTCTAAAAAGCACCAAAGAAACTAAATTTCCTGCTGTGCATCATTTTTTTAATTAATAAGAAATTTTAATAAGAAATTCCAAAAGCAAAAACAAAAATTCGTTCAACAAAAATTTATGAATGCAAATTTGTAAGGAAAACTATAGTTAAGGTAAAAATGAAGTATAGCAGAAAAAATCAATTATATAACATTATATTTCATTGAATTGTCTTTAAATATACTATATACTTAACACATTAAGTCAATATAATAATCCAATGACAATATAATCTGCAAAAAAATGCAGTGAGAGGAGAAAAAATGAGCAAAGCAATATTAAAAAACCCTATATTCTGGTCAGATGTACCTGATGTAGATGTAATAAGAGTAGGAAATGCATTTTATATGGTAAGTACAACCATGCATATGATGCCGGGATGTCCTGTTATGAAATCTACAGATTTAGTAAATTGGGAGATACAGTCATACATTTATGATATTATTGAGGACAATGACGGTTATAATTTAAGAAACGGACAAAATGTATACGGCAGAGGTCAGTGGGCTACAAGCTTAAGATACCATAATGGTACATTTTATGCTTCATTCGTATGCAATGATATGAAAAAGACATATGTGTATTATACAAATGATATAGAATCAGGAGATTGGAAGAGACACGAACTTGACGGTATTTATCATGATATGGGACTTTTGTTTGATGAGGACAGAGTTTTTATGTTCCATCAGTGCGGAGATGTAAGAATTACAGAACTTAAGCCGGATTTGTCAGGAGTACTTGATGGCGGAATTAACCAGCTTTTGTTTTCTACACCAAAAGAAAATATAGGACTCAGATGTGAAGGATGTCATGCATATAAATTAAACGGCTATTACTATCTTATATTTATAGAATGGCCGAAAGACGGTAACGGAAGAAGACGTCAGGTATGCTACAGGTCAAAAGAGTTACTTGGACCATATGAGCGAAAAATTATAATGGATGATGATTTGGGTTACCACAATAAGGGTGTGGCACAGGGAGCATTTTTTGACACTGCGGACGGACAGTGGTTTGCCATGCTGTTCCAGGATCATGATGCCGTAGGAAGAATTCCATGTATTATGCCGATGAAATGGGAAAATGACTGGCCTGTACTTGGTATTGACGGCAAGGTACCACATGAGTTTGAAACTCCTTTTGAAGAGGGTGAAAAATTTGATATGGTAATCAGTGATGACTTTAACCATACAGAAAACAAGCTTGCAAATCAATGGCAGTGGAACCATAATCCGGATAATGCACATTGGTCGTTTACGGACAGACCGGGATATTTAAGACTTACTACAGCTCAGTATGCCACAGGCGTACTTGATGCTCGCAATACACTTACCCAGAGAACAGAGGGACCAAACTGTACATGTACTACTGCCATAGAACTTTCAGGAATGAAGGATGGAGACTTTTCAGGACTTGTTGCATTGCAGAGCCATTATGGAACAGTAGGAATAGCTTTGGAAAATGGAAAGAAATATATTGAATGCAAAGTAATATCAGAAGAAAACAAAGATGGTGATACTGAGCGGATTGAGTTTGAAGGTGATAAAATATACGTAAGAATATATTTTGACTATGAGGACAGCAGGGATGTGGCTGATTTCTATTATTCAACAGATGGAGAAAACTGGGTAAAAATCGGAAAACAGCTTAAGATGCTTTATACGCTGGATCACTTTATGGGATACCGCATAGGACTTTACAATTACTCAACAAAGACACTTGGAGGATATGCAGACTTTGAGTACTTTGAATACAAAAGAGGATAATTAAAAAGAAGAATTTGAAGAAAAATATAAAAATCTAAAA
>CAMENQ010000303.1 GCA_945928585.1 uncultured Roseburia sp.
GCGAATTCATATGGGACATCACCAAAGCAACAGCAAAAAACATCGCCACAAAAAATTCGCGAATGCGAATTCATATGTGACAACACCAAAGCAACAGCAAAAAACATCGCCACAAAAAATTCGCGAATGCGAATTCATATGTGACAACACCAAAGCAACAGCAAAAAACATCGCCACAAAAAATTCGCGAATGCGAATTTATAGGTGCCGCTGCCGGGCGGCACCTTTTTTACTCATCATCCAGTTTAAGCACGCTCATAAACGCCTTCTGCGGTATTTCTACATTACCAATCTGGCGCATACGCTTCTTTCCTTCCTTCTGTTTTTCAAGAAGCTTCTTCTTACGGGTAATATCACCGCCGTAACATTTGGCAAGAACATCCTTGCGCATGGCCTTAACGGTTTCTCTGGCGATTATCTTGCTTCCGATAGCTGCCTGAATAGGAATTTCAAAAAGGTGTCGTGGAATTTCTTCTTTAAGCTTTTCACACATTTTTCTTCCGCGTTCATAGGCTGTATCGGCATGAACGATAAATGAAAGGGCATCAACCTCTTCTTTATTTATAAGAATATCAAGCTTTACAAGATTTGACTGTTCATATCCCTTCATTTCATAATCGAAGGAAGCATATCCTCTTGAACGGGATTTAAGTGCGTCAAAAAAGTCATAAATTATTTCATTTAATGGAAGTTCGTATTTTAAAAGTGCACGCGTTCCTTCTATATAGTCCATGGAAATATATTTTCCACGACGTTCCTGACAAAGTTCCATAATTGCACCGATAAACTCGCTTGTAACCATTATTTCAGCAGAAACCACAGGTTCCTCCATATATTCTATTTCGGAAGGGTCAGGAAGATTTGATGGGTTTGTAAGGGAAATAACAGTTCCGTCTGATTTGTGTACCTTATATATAACACCGGGCGCAGTAGTTACAAGGTCAAGATTATATTCTCTTTCAAGTCTCTCCTGTATAATTTCCAAATGTAAAAGACCAAGAAAGCCGCATCTGAAACCAAAACCTAAAGCAACAGAAGTTTCAGGCTCATATGAGAGAGAAGCATCATTTAACTGGAGCTTTTCAAGAGCATCTCTAAGGTCAGGATATTTTGCACCGTCGGCAGGATAAAGACCGCAGTAAACCATTGGATTAACCTTTTTGTAGCCCGGAAGAGCTTCATCACAAGGGTTGTCAAGATTTGTAATGGTATCTCCAACGGTAGTGTCCCTGACATTTTTTATGCTGGCAGTAATATAGCCTACCATACCTGCGGAAAGCTCATCACATGGAATAAATTGTCCTGCACCAAAATAGCCTACCTCAACTACATTTGCAGTAGCACCTGTAGCCATCATTTTTATAGGAGTGCCTGCTTTGACTGTACCATTTTTTATTCTGCAGAATACAATAACACCCTTGTATGCATCATAAAGACTGTCAAAAATCAAAGCCTGCAGTGGTGCATTTGCATCACCTACGGGGGCAGGAATCTTTTTTACTATAGCCTCAAGAACATCATCAATATTAAGACCTGTCTTGGCTGAGATTCTTGGAGCATCCTGGGCTTCTATTCCTATTACGTCTTCTATTTCGTTTACTACCCTGTCAGGGTCAGCACTAGGTAAATCAATCTTATTAATAACCGGTATAACATCAAGGTCGTGGTCAAGGGCAAGATACACATTTGCAAGAGTCTGAGCCTCTATACCTTGAGCCGCATCAACAACAAGTATGGCACCGTCACAGGCAGCTAGACTTCTTGAAACCTCGTAGTTAAAGTCTACATGTCCCGGAGTGTCTATAAGGTTAAATATATATTCTTCTCCATCTTTTGCAGTGTATACGGTTCTGACAGCCTGTGCCTTGATTGTGATGCCGCGTTCACGTTCAAGCTCCATATTGTCAAGGACCTGAGCCTGCATTTCACGGCTGGTAAGAAGCCCTGTTTTTTCTATGATACGATCAGCAAGTGTAGACTTGCCATGGTCTATATGGGCAACTATGCAAAAATTTCTTATTTTATCCTGACTTATAGCTTTATTATTATGAGACATAAAATCCTCCAAAATTTCTTCCTATTATAAAGTATATTTATATTAGGTAATATCGTCCGTATGAAACGGTTATTGAAGTAAATTATATAATAATGAAGAACTTGTGTCAAATATTAAAAATCCCCTCTCTATGGGGGTATTTATTTAAGCATATATAGTATATATTATTATTGTTGCGAAAATGATTTTTAGAAATGGAGAAGGTTATGATGTTTTTTGAAAGAATTTTTGGAAAAGCAGGTAGCAGTATAAGAAGAAATATTGCTAAAATTATGGCAGGGGTAACTGTTGCCTCAGCTATTATGGGATTTGGAATGTATCAGGTGTATGGAAAAAACGAGGTTACTATTAAAGACATTTTGGGAAATCTTTATCCTTATGGTGTAGTTGCTGACGAACTTACCATATCTGTGGATTTTGAGTCAAATTTCGCAGCAAATGTCCTTTATGTATCAGGTCATACTACAGGAAATGCAGTTGGCACAATGACAAATGAGGGCGGCATAATGTATGCAGGAGAAATAAAGAGTGCTTCTGCACAGTGGTCAGATGAAGAGTGGGCACAGTATGGGGAATTAAAGCTCCGCTCAGGAAATTATCTTGTTACTGGTGAAAAATTTACAAGATTAAATAATGGAGAGACACAGATAGACAATAATTATTATAAATGGATAAATTCGGATGGTAAAATTACTGTAAATGACGAAATATCACGACAGTTAAAAATAGTACAAAATCCGGAATACTTAAATATAGATAAGGAAAAGAAAAGTGTACTTAATATGTTGAACAGCTTTGAAGTAAAAGCAGGCAGAAACCAATTTGAAAATGGTGTTATTGATGTTACGGAATATGGAAAGGGAGTTGTAACTGTAAATTATGACATCACAAAAGAAGTAAACAACAACCTTACAATTAAAAAGAACAGCGATCAGCTTCTTATTATTAATGCCGTAAGTAACAATAACAGTGAAACTGATTATAATAAAGTGGCGAAATATTTATTGTCAGTAGACGGTAAAACAGCGGAAGCTACACTGGACAATATGGAATCATTAAAGGTTATATGGAATTTTGATATATATAAAGGAAATCTTACTATAGGCGATAATGGCGGTGTGTTT
>CAMENQ010000304.1 GCA_945928585.1 uncultured Roseburia sp.
CTTGCTGAATCTACAAAGAAGCTGTTTTCCTTATGCTTTGTTTCCATTCCGTTTATTTGCCTCCATTTTTTTATTATTATCTTTATTTTTGTTTCTGTCCTTTTCTTCCATAGTGCACCATTTCTCCACTTGTTAATCTGCCAATCGGATAAATGACAATTAATCTCTCAAGAAGCCTGTAAGCGGGTCTGATGCACTTGCACCTCTCTCAAGTACTCTGCCAAGTCCTGCCAGATATGCTTCCCTTCCTGCCTCTATTGCACGCTTGAATGCTCCTGCCATGGCCGGTATGTCCTTTGCCGTAGCAATAGCTGTATTTGCCATAATTGCTGCCGCTCCCATTTCCATAGCCTCACAGGCCTGAGATGGTCTTCCTATACCAGCATCTACTATCACAGGTAAATCTATTTCATCTATTATTATCTGAATAAAATCCTTTGTGGCAAGTCCCTTGTTTGAGCCGATAGGTGATGCCAGCGGCATAACTGCTGCAGCTCCTGCATTTACTAAATCTCTGGCAGTATAAAGGTCAGGATACATATACGGCATAACTATAAATCCTTCATTTGCCAGTATTTCCGTAGCCTTAACCGTCTCTCCATTGTCCGGAAGAAGATATTTGCTGTCCTTCATTATTTCTACCTTTACAAAATCACCACAGCCAAGCTCCCTTGACATTCTTGCTATTCTTACTGCCTCCTTGGTATCTCTGGCACCTGATGTATTTGGAAGCAATGTTACATTTTCAGGTATATAGTCAAGTATATTTTCGCTTTCTTTTGTGTTTGTACGTCTCACTGCCAGTGTAATTATCTCGGCTCCTGCGTTATATACGGCGGCTTTAATAAGGTCTAGGGAATATTTTCCTGAGCCTAAAATAAATCTTGATGTAAATTCCTTTCCGCCTATTTTAAATGTATCTTTATTTTTAATTTCTTCACTCATTTTTTATACCCTTGTACTGTACTTTTATTTTATCAATATAGTACAGTAAAAATTTTCCTTTCTTTCTATATTTTTTGTTTATTTTACTTTTTTGCTTCTTTTTATTTTCTTTTTGTTTTTTCGTTTCTTTCCATTTTTCTTCCTTTTATTGTAGGCTTGCACTTAAAATGTTAATTTTTCCTGCATTTTTTCATACTGCTCATTATATCTATGTTTCTACAATGAGCTTAATTATGGTATTAGCCTGATGTCCAGCACAAATCATTACTCTCGGTGCCATCAGCCCATAGCTTTCTGTTATCTGCGATACTCCATCCCCACACAGATAATAATGCTCCGTTATTTTTCTTGTCTTTATTGTATTTCCTGTATCATAGCCTGCCATACCTGAAGCTCCTACAAGATATTTCTCCGGCATCCTTTCCAATATGGCATTTGTTAACATTGCCTTTTGCTCCGGCACATCAAAAGCTTCACATATATACATGTCCTCAGCCAGTACATCCTCTACATTATCTTCCGTAAGCTTCATAAAGGTTGTTTTTACTTCTATGTAGGGTGCAAACCTTTCTATTTCTTTTTTTAATGCATATGGCTTTTCCATTCCAAGCTGCTCTATGGCATACTGCTGTCTGTTCAGGTTTGTCAAATCTACTCTGTCAAAATCTATCAGATGCAGATGTCCCACGCCGCACCTTGCCAGTGAAAATGCTATGGCAGAGCCTAGTCCTCCAAGGCCGCATACTGCTACATGTGATTTTTCCAGCTTATCCTGCACTTTTTTTGTATGCCTCATTTCAAGTGCCTGTCTCATTTCTTCTCTTGTTACCATATCAACCACCTCCCACAAAGCTTACTATTTCTACCACATCGCCGCTGTGGAGAATAAATGTCTCATATTGTGATTTTGGAACTATCTCCTCATTACATTCTACGGCTATACGATTTGTAACATAGCCATTTTCCTTAAGATAATCATAGAGTTTTATCGTATCTGCCTCTATAAGTTTTCCGTTTATCTTTATCATTGATATCCTCCTCTTTGATTTTGTACGATTAACTAAAAAATAGCGCCGCACGGCAGCGGTGCTTGTAAATTCGCATTCGCGAATTTTTTGTCGCGCTATTTTACGCTGTTGCTTTAGCAATTTCCTATTATATGAAAAAGCCACACGAAAAAATACACCCGTGGTGGTGTACCCCTTCATGTGGCTTTTGTCACACTCTCAAATTTGTTTGTATTTAATTAATCTGGTTGTTATATTATCATAGATGGCATTTGGTGTCAAGAGTTGTGCTGCTTTTTACCTGTTACCTCATAAAAGTTCAGCCTTGTCGATACATTACCTCATTCTGCTACCTTTACGTGCCATTGCCCTGTTATGATTCAACAGGTTAGAAAGAAATCATAGTTTACTCTGTGACAACATAGTTTTCAAATATCTTTCAACATAAAAAGAGCCATATATATTGGTTTTAACTTCAACGTTCCAAATTTCCCGACATCCTTCTGTGACAATAAATATCTGTCACCTATTTGACCTGAATATTTCTTTTCAAATTGATCTATTGATTCATGATTTTTCACGGAAGATGATTTTACTTCTATAGGTATCACCTTGTTTTTTGCCGTAATTAAAAAGTCTATTTCATATGAATGTGTGCTCTCTTTTTTTCTCCACGTATGATAATACAAATCTCTTCCGGAAGCCTTTATTATCTGTGCCACAACATTTTCATATAAATATCCTAAATCCGCCGGTAATTTATCACTTAGCAATTTGCGATAAATATCTGCTATTCCATTTTCGGAATCATTAAATAGCATCGTTGTAAACAGACCTATATCTGATAAGTACAATTTAAAACAATCTATATCCTTCGTTTGTGATAAAGAGACACCGGGATTTGTCACGTTATAGCAGGGTAACACCAGTCCTGAATCTATCAGTTCAAAAAGACGTTCTTCGTCTTTTCTCGTCTTTTGCTTTCCTGTCGCTGCAGTGATTACATAGTGCTTTTTCTTTCCTGCCAACTGACTTGGTACAGATTTATACATATCTGTAATTCTGCCGGAAGCATCAATTTTCTTTAAATCATCATAATATAAATTCAGTATTTCCCGCTTAACCTTATCGACAGACTCAAAACTGTTTGTTTCAATGTAACTTTCTACAGCCTGTGGCATTCCGCCTACAGCCATATAGATACGAAAATAACGCATTG
>CAMENQ010000305.1 GCA_945928585.1 uncultured Roseburia sp.
AAACAGCTTTATAAAGTTCTGCAGGTATAGGAAATGATATTGTAAATTGTGCACCTGCAACATCATTCACCTGCGATGTGAAATAATCCTCATCACATTTCGTACAATAAAACGGATACTGCCATATATCACTGGTACATAAAAGCTTACCACAGACAGGGCATACAGCGTTTGTCCTAAAAATTTTCATATTGTCAGAATCCTCCTTAAATTAAATTCAACTGTACAAATAGTATGTATGGCCTCTGTATCTGAAAATAACATGATAAAGACCATACTAAATACATAACAAATATGAAAGGACAATGAAAAATGTATATTATTAAAATGGGTGAGAAAGAAATTGTATGCATGCAGTATCATGAAATACGATTACAGCTTGAAAAATTAGCAGCATCATTGGGTGATTCTTGGGAAGGCAGGATTGAACCGATGGGAGCCACGTTAACGCATAAAGAAACAAAAGCTAAAGTTAAAATAATTGTCACAAACTGTCCGGACAACAAAATAAAGCCAAATGCAGATGAAAAACAGCGATTAAAACTGTTAGGATGTGAGGCAATCGAGGTGTATGTAAGTCCGGAAGATGTGGTATCCCGTCTGGAGTGGATTAATGAAAGTGATATGCAATATCTTTCAGAAAGAAATTCCGAAACCAGAAAGCTTGGACTTATAGGTAAAAAACATCTGCAACTTGTCTATGAATGTGAAGAACGGCAGGAAAAACTGTATGTATCACCAAAAGGCAGATTTATTCGCTGTAAGAATATATAAAAAGGTATATGTCATTTTTTAAAATTCATTTATTAAGCATTATGTTTCAGGACAAACGTATTATTTTCATATATTCATACTAATAATAAAAAAGAGGTGAATATTAAGCATGTTTAATTTATTTGATATAAAGGTATTTTCTTCAGAGCAGATAGCTCAAATACTAAATACAAGTCCTGAAGCTTTAAAAGAATTTGAAAATGCTTATAATAAATGTATTTTTGATAATAACTCAATACCAGATAATCTGTTTGAAATTAATGCAAAACAGATGGCGAATCATAAAGCGGACATTATTGTATATGATGAAAAAACAGCAGCTATTGTCAATAAGATAGTAAAGGAACTCATAGTTCAGACGCAGGTATATACATATTCCAATAAAAAAACAGTAATAGAGGATTATACTCATCTATTAAAGGATAACAGTCACCTTGTAGATAAAAAAGAGATAATGGATATTCCGGAATCTATCCGGCCACAGCTTTCCGGAAATCTGATGCAGACAGATACAAAGGGTTCGGGAAATATGCTTGTGTCAGTATTTTATGAGTATATGAATACTGAGGATAATAAAAAAAAGAAACATTTATATGATTCATTCAGGCAGGGGCTTGATATTTTAGACCTTGATAATCTAACGTATGCAATGATTGATAAAAATCCAAACAGCATGGGATACTGGCTTCCAAGAATCACAAACGCAGTGGATGCATTTGATTTTTTTAAAATTCCTGATACAAAAATAATTAAGGTACCAGTTACATTATTGCAACTGACCAGAATGGAATATGAAAGTCTTACACGAACAACATTAGACATAGTAGATAATTATTGCTATGAAGTGTTCGGACTGGATGAAAATAAAGATTACTTTATCAAGACCGGCACGTATTCTTCAAAATTTGATTTTAGAAATGCTCATGTCATGGGAGCAAAAGAAGTCCATGAGCTTGGAGAATATTTGCTGTTTATACATTGGCAGGCGTTGCAAATGGCTCATTTTGATTTGACAGGCAGAAAGCAGCCAGTCATCTATGGAGTAAGCACAACAACGGAATGGGTAGTCCGGGAATTTATCAAAGATGTTGAGAATAACCCAACTATTTATAATGGCCTGCCGTTACATACAGAATATAGAGTTTTTGTTGATTTTGACTCAGATATAGTTCTGGGTATTCATAATTATTGGGACCCTGAAGTCATGCTCAATAATTTTTCAAAAAAAGCAAAGAATGGTAATCCGGAAGGTATTCATGATTATATAACTTATCTTTCAAATAAGGACCATCTGGTTGAGAGATATGAAATGAATAAAAATACTGTCATTAAAAATGTGCAGGATTTTATTCCGCTTGTAGACATGCATGGACAATGGAGTATCGATATAATGCAAAATGGAGATGATTTTTATTTAATCGATATGGCTGTAGCTGAAAACAGCACTTACTATGTACAGTCTGTGCCAGCAGAATTAAGAAAACCAATTCAAGAAAACTGGCTGCCTGATTTAGTCAACAATACTTAAGTATACTACAGAACTACATAATATAACAAATTCCGGTTATAAAATTATTAAGCAAGGAGGAGTAACTATCTTCCTTGTTTTTTTTATAGAGGAAAAAACGAACATACATACATACTAAATAATGAAATATATGTGTCGAAAGGAAAATGAATATGGAAAAAAGACTATATAAAGGACTGAAAATCGGCAGCAAAAGTCAGGTTACAGGATATGTAATAAAAAGTAAATGGACACCACGGACTTTTATATGCCCTGAAGATAACTTACTGAATATTGAAGGTCAGGAAGATAAAGGTATTGTTCGTCTGAATTTTCTGGCATACGAAATAGAGCCGGACTCTCTTTGCAGATGTACAGGAAAAAGAGACAGAAAAGGCAGCCTCATATATGAAAATGACATCTGTCTGATAACGCGCAGCTGTATCTGTGTAGTAGTTAAAATTATTTGGAAAAATAATTGTTACTGGGGGTATGACGTTCTGTATGGAACAATGATTAAACTCGAAGATTTGGAGAAAAACGGATACGAAATAGAAATCTGTAAGTAAGGAGCACCGGAAAAATGAAAAAGATGAGCAGGTATCATAATTGTAGAAATCCTACTTAGTTAATACGACATACGACAACAGTAATAATCATTAATAACTTCCTTAAAAGGGAGAGAAAGAGGTTACAGATGATTCACTTAAATAATTTTTCAAATAACGGTAATTTAGTTATGACAGCTCAGGCGGATTGTTTTTCTGTGTATGAACACCAAAAAGATATGAGCGTAAATCCGTATGCGGCAGAAACTGCTTATTTTATGCACGAAATGAATATGCGCAAGCGTCAGTTACTTTGCTGCTTAAATAATTCTTCCGTAA
>CAMENQ010000306.1 GCA_945928585.1 uncultured Roseburia sp.
TCACTGCATATTTAACATAACTCTTGTTTAGTAAATTGTCAATATATTTTACTATATTGTTTACTAAACTTATTTTCACTTATTTCTACACAAGCCACTTCTACTCGACATATCAAATAATCTATGATATTATTATGTTTAGTAAACTTTTTGGAAGGAGTCAGAAAAATGGCAACCATTCGCGACATTGCAAAAGAAGCCGGCATATCCGCCGGTGCAGTTTCAAGAATATTAAATAATGATGCCACATTAAGTGTATCTCCGGAGACAAGGCAGACCGTTTTTGATATTGCAAAACGTCTCAATTACACAAAACCGCAAAAAAATTCTAAAAATGAAAAGTCTTCCTTTACCATGGGCATTGTGCAATGGTTTTCCGCAGAAGAAGAATTAAAAGATAACTACTATCTGCTTACAAGAAAAGGAATTGAAGATTTTTGTATTAAAAACGCTATTTCTATCGTCCGCGTATTTCCGGGGGAAGATGACGCTCATTCCCGTTTGAAACATGTGGATGGTTTAATTTGTATTGGGAAATTTTCTCAAAAAGAAGTTCAGGAGTTTATCAGTATATGTCAGAACATTGTATTTTTGGATATGCCCGTGGAAGAATACCACATCACGTCTTTGTCTATGGACTTTAAACAAGCTGTTTACTGTGCCTTAGATTATCTGACAGGACTTGGTCATTCAAAAATTGGGCTTTTAGGCGGACTTGAATACATTGGCAAACATGAGCTCATAAAAGATGCACGTGCCGTTGCTTATAAGAACTATATGAACCATAGAGATATGGACTATAAAACATACTATAAAGAAGGACGATTCACCTCACAATCAGGCTACGAAATGATGTGTGAATTGCTTGAATCCGGTAATGTTCCAACTGCTGTTTTTGCCGCCAGTGATGCCATTGCATTCGGTGCGATGCGTGCAATACAGGAGCATCAATTACACATTCCGGAAGATATCTCAATCATAGGATTCAATGATGTAGAAACCTGCTCTTACATGAATCCGCCCCTTACAACAATTCATGCACCAGCATATGACATGGGACAACACGGTGCAAACCTTATATATGTTGCCTCCAACTTAAGCATTCATACACCATTAAAAGCAAAAATCCCCTGTGAGCTTATTATAAGAAACAGTTGTGCAAAATTAAAATGACAGGTGCAAAACTAATCTTTCACCTGTCCCTTGTCTTCATATCAATTATAATGTTTCTGAGTTCTTATCATTCATCATTTTTAATTCCATCTTATTCTGATACATTTCACTATCCGCAAAAGCTATAGCTTCATCAATCTTGTCATGAGTAAATTCCCCACAAACTGCAAATCCATGAGCTATCTGAACCTCAAATGTATACCAGTCAGCTTTGTTTGCCTCATCAATCAACTGCCTGAAAACAGCAAGTCCTTTTTCATAGTTCTCTTTTATATCAGCTCCGGTCATTAACACACAGAACTCATCACCACCAATACGATACGACTTTCCATAATGACCAAAACTGTCTTTGATAATCTTAGCTGCAATTGTAATCAAATCATCACCAAATTCATGCCCCTGATTATCATTTACAGTCTTCAGATTATTTACATCCAGATATACAATACCAAGCTGAATAATATCTTTTTCATTGCGTCCATATTCTTCAAGCTGCTCCAAATATGCTGTTCTATTTCCAAGACCTGTCAATCCATCCGAATACGCCAGCTTACTGATCAAGTCATACTTTAATCCCTGTTCTACTATCTTATAGGTTTCCAGCTGACTGCTTACTGCAAGGCATAAGCATAGTATCAGCATTCCCACACGAACAAGTCCGGCTCTGTCCATTCTATCCACATGCAACGATCTCAATGATTCAAAAATACCAAAAATCCACAAGGAAATAATTCCCGAAATCTGTAAAACGCAATTCAGTATTGGTTTATTTTCCTTTTTTAATCTTATAAGCATATAACAAACCCATACAAATAATATACAATCTGTAACAAGCATAATAAGATGCGCGCCATTAAGCATATTATGTAAGTCTATTATACCGCTATACTGCAAAGCTATGCATAGTAATGCATAACCTGCATGTATGTATCCCAGTATTCTCATTCCCCTGTACTTAAAAATCCTGTACTCAGAATCTATATACATAAGAACCGGCATAGCATCTACTATCATAAGCATATTATCAATCAGCTGCAGAATACGCATGTCCTTAAAGTAAAACTGTAATACATTAGTTTCAATTAAACACCATACTCCGGTAAGAACAGCAAACACTCCTACCCATAAAATACTGTGGTTTTTCTTTGCACGTCCATAGGATGGCAGAAAATCAACCCCTATCAATACTGCTCCTGTCAGAATTAATAATAAACTGACTACGATTCCAAACATATTCTCTTTGAAAATCCCTAATATAATATCTGCCTTATCTCCGAACAGTAAAGAGTCTACCGTAACCGCACTGGTATCATAAACCATAATAATCTGCATTTCCAAACATTTTGAAGAATATTTGGAATTAATGGTAAGTATATTCCATAGATTTCCGGGAGATTTGTTGTATAAATCTGATTCATATACCGATGTCTCGTATATAGTTTCTCCATCTACCAGTACACGGGTATAAACATCTTTTGAGCGATATACAAGACTTATATCCGCATCCATTTGAGGAAGCTGATAATATATAGACAATACTCCTGTCTTTTCATCCATATATTCTCCAAGCTTCTTAACATCTACAGGCTGTGTTCCTGCTTTATCTAAAGTCCATAAAGAACTAATATTCTGATATGTTGACTCTTTTTCTATGTGATTCTTTTCCTGTTTGGTTACCCCGATTACCACTAATATAGAAATCATCCCCAATAATCCTATAATATATAACCAGGTTATTATCTTTTTTCCTTTATTAAAGGATTTATTCATACACAAAACCTCTTTGATATTTAATATATGTTTCTATTATATTGTTATATCAGTTTTAATGCAAGGCAAAAAACAGCAGGTTAAGGAATAAACCTTTTACCTGCTGTTATATATTATTTCTTTTTTACCGGAATCCAAAGTTCACAGAATATATCCGTTCTTGCTTTTTCGTGATAAATCTCATAG
>CAMENQ010000307.1 GCA_945928585.1 uncultured Roseburia sp.
TCCACTCATTTGATGAGATAGAAAATTTTTTGTTAAAAAATTGTATCAACGGTGATTTGTTGATAACTATGGGAGCCGGAGATGTTGTAAAAATCGGCGAAAATCTGTTAGGAATGTAATTATCCACTTTATCCACATTTTTTTTGCACTTTTTAAGCCAAAAACAATGTGGATATTTTTTTATTCCATCCACATTTTTCTTTGAATTTATTTATTCTTAAAATTATCAGTATTTTAAGGGTTTAAGGATTTATAAAAATATTGTATCCACATTATCCACACTTTCCACATTTCTCAAAAATCCAGTATTCACAAGGGTTTGAAGGGGGTGGGGACTTGCTTTTTCGTGAAGTTATGTTACAATACACTTACCTTACAGGGAAACAGTTTTTTATAACTTTTCCTGTAGAAATACATACCAGGACAGGTGATACACTATGAATCGTCTTAATATCTATAAAAATACACAAAAGGAGCAGACTCCTGTATCAAATTACTTTATTGATGAATTTATGGCAGATGCCAATGACGCCCAGCTTAAGATTTATCTTTTCCTTATCCGCATGATGAACGCCAATCTCCCTACAAGCGTTGCTGATATTGCTGATAAATTTAATTATACAGAAAAAGATGTACAGCGTGCTCTTATATACTGGGAATCAAAAGGATTACTTTCTTTAGAGTATGATGCATTAGGAAACCTGTCGGGTATCCAGGTATTATCACTGGACAATCCGTACGAAGTAAGACAGGCCGCTCCACGTATCACCCCTGTATTGTCATTTATAAGACCAGCTTCTGTATTAACAGGAAGAAATAGCAATGCAGCTATGCAGACAGTCTCTAATACTACAGCCAGCTCTGACAGCATGGAAAAAGTAAGATATGGCATAGTAGATGCTTCTTCTATATCCAAATATTCTACACAGCCGGTTGCCAAAGTGCCACAACGTCCACAATACACAACGGATGACCTTAAGATATTTAATAATACCGAGGAAGCACAGCAGTTACTTTTTATTGCAGAGCAGTATGTTGGAAGACAGCTTACACGTTACGATATGGAAACAATTCTTTTCATGTACGATAAGCTTGGATTCTCTGCTGACCTTATCGACTATCTCGTTCAGCACTGTGTTGAACGTGGCAAGAAGGATTTCAGATATATGGAGAAGGTTGCCATAGCATGGGCTGAGCAGGGAATAACAACTCCCAAAGAGGCGCAGGAATCTTCTAAAATATACGACAAAACCGTATATACAATAATGAAAGCTCTCGGTAAAAATACAGCTCCTGCTCCTATTGAACTTGAATACATAAATAAATGGACCAAAGAATATGGATTTTTACTTGATGTTATCCAGGAAGCATGCGATAAAACAGTAATGACTACTGATAAAAATCGTTTTGCTTATGCCGATGGCATACTTAGAAAATGGTATAATGCCGGTGTACATTACAAATCTGATATTCCGGCTGCTGATGCTTCTTATAAGAGAAATCAAAAGAATACAAATTTCAAGCCAGCAGGCAACAACAATAATAATAGATTCAACCGTTTTGAGCAAAACAGTTATGATTTTGAGCAATTAGAGCAGAATATATTAAGTAATTAAGAAAGGCAAGAACAATGCCACTAAATAACAGCCAGTATGACAGCATCATACGTTCTTACGAAGAAAAACAGAGAAAATCCAGATATCGTCTGGAGGAAAATACTCAAAATGTCTATGAAAAGATACCTGCCTATGAAGAACTCGACAGACAGGTATCTGCCATTTCTATTGAGCAGGGAAAAAAACTTCTAAATGGTGATACAAATGCGCTTTCCGAGTTAAAGCTGAAACTAAAAGAGCTTTCTAAGAAGCGCGCTGTCCTCTTAAAGGAAAATGGTTTTCCTGCTGATTACCTTACTCCCGTTTATGAATGTCCTATCTGCAAGGATACGGGATATGTAAATAATAGGAAATGTTCCTGTTTTCGCAGAGCAGAAATAGACCTTATATACGAGCAGTCTCATATAAAAAATCTTTTAAAAACGGATAATTTTTCATCACTTTCGTATGAATATTATGAAGGTGACGATTTGATAAGATTTAAAAACGCAGTTGTTGAATGTCAAAATTTTGTAAAAAACTTTAATTCAGACTACCATAATCTCTTTTTTTATGGTACAGTAGGTACGGGTAAATCATTTCTGTCCTCTTGCATTGCCAAAGAGCTTATTGAGCAGGGAAAGCTTGTAATATATTTCAGTTCTGCCCAGCTTTTTGATGTACTTTCTAAAAGTACCTTCGAAAAAGACAGCCCGGAAGCAGCATCGGGGATCTACGAGGACATATATGAATGTGATTTACTTATTATTGATGATTTGGGAACTGAGCTTACAAATGCATTTGTATCCTCGCAGCTTTTTTCCTGTCTTAACAACAGACATCTTCGAAGGAAATCTACTATAATAACTACGAACCTGTCCCTTGAAGAACTCAGGGACAGATACTCTGACAGGATTTTTTCTCGAATTACCAGTAACTATGGGATATGCAAGCTTACAGGAAGAGACATACGTCTCATGAAAAAAATGAAAGCAAAGTAAACAAAGAAAGTGAGGATTTTCGCAATGCCAGTACGCGAAGAAAAAAGAAACCTTAATTCAATACCCGTCGGTTCCTTAGGAATCATTCCTTTGGAAGGTTGTAAGTCTCTTGGAGATAAAGTTAACGCCTATCTTGTAAAATGGAGAAAAGAACGTGAAAGCGAGCACAAGAACAGTCTTGCATTCGCCGGATACCAGCGTGATTCATATATAGTAAAAACAAAGGTACCTCGTTTTGGAACAGGTGAAGCCAAAGGCGTTATTCTTGAATCAGTACGTGGTGATGACCTTTATCTTTTAGTAGACGTAGCTAATTATTCTCTTACTTATTCACTCTGTGGACATGAGAACCACATGTCTCCGGATGATCATTATCAGGATTTAAAGAGAATTATCGCTGCTGTAGGTGGTAAGGCGAGAAGAATCACCGTAATCATGCCTTTCCTTTATGAAAGCCGCCAGCACAAGAGAAGTTCAAGAGAATCTCTTGACTGTGCAATCGCATTACAGGAAATGATTA
>CAMENQ010000308.1 GCA_945928585.1 uncultured Roseburia sp.
GCTGACCTATTTCATTTCTTTTCTCTGCTACGTTCATCATTAAAATTTCTCTTCCATCAATCATAACTGCCTCCAATTGACCACAATTTGCTACTGTCCACCCCATTTTGACAGTCAGTTTTCTCTTTTTGCAGTCTGCAAAATATAGTTTTATATTATTTCCATAAATCTCCGGTTATCTTTTAAATATTGTTCATGTGCCTTATATTCTCTGTCATATTCGCCTACACTATTCCAAAAATCCCTGCTATGGTCCTTGTGCCATATATGACAGAGTTCATGCACCACAACATAATCTACCACATCAAGTGGACACATAATGAGATGCCAGCTGAAATTAAGATGGTTCCTTCCACTGCATGAGCCCCATCTTGTCTTTGCCGAAGTAATACTGACTCCTGTTGGAGCAACTCCCATTTTTTCGGCATAAATGCTGACTCTTTCCTTCAATATTTTATGTGCCTGTCTTTTATACCATTCTGATAAAGGTATTTTGAGATTACCTGATTTGGGTAAATGAAAAGCTTCTCCATCAAAATATCCACTTTTTTCCTTATCCTGATATATAGGACATTCTTTTCCAAGATATGATATAAATTCGCCCTCTTTTACCTGTAACGCCGGGCGTTCTTCTTTCTGTTTTCTTCTTTCTACAGTTTTTTGCTCTATCCACACCTGTTTTTGGGCCACAAGGCTTTCTATCTCATCATCACTTGCATAATATGGAGCCCTTACAATAAGTTCTCCATTGGTATCAACAATAAGAGCTATAGTACTTCTTTTTGTTCTGATGATTTTCTTTGGTTCAATCATGACAATATACCTCTTTATGTCTATTGTAAACCATCAATTTCGTGTTCATAACTTTTCCGCTATTAGTATAACACAGTTCCACACTTTTGCAAAACCATGTTGTAAAAAAGTGGGCACCAAAAAACCGGTTCCATAGCAATGTGCTCTGGTCCCGGCTGTTTTAGTCAACATTTATGAAGTTGCATACAGTATTTCTTCCTTCGGTTTATTTTTATTCTGCTGTGTAAGGTTTAACAGAGTAATATAATTTCGTATCATATCCCTTACTGTGACCTCATTACCACGCATGTTCTTTGCATACTGTGCCTTTAAGAAATATATAAAATCATCATGTTCCAAACTTGATTCATAATCATAGACTATTTCATGCATCTGGGTAAGTTTCTCAACAAGCACATACATCTCACCCGGATTAAGCTGTGACAGTTTGATTATAGGTGATGCCATATCACGAAGCTTAATAACACCAGCCTGCTCTAAATCTGTTTCTGAAAGACGTGATCTTAATGGTTCAAAACTGAATATTCCCTTTGCCGGATCATGCATTGCTTCTTTTGTAACACTCATGATTATACCAAGGTGGTTAGCCTTTCCCTGAAGTGCATCATTATATATGGATAAAAGTTTATTATAATTATACTCTCTTCCAACCTTACTTGGTATCGTATAAAGTGTTGCAAGCTCATCGAAGCATATATATAAGCCTGCATAACCTGCCTTTACCACAAAGTCAGCAAAAAGCTTCATAAAGTCATACCAGTTTTCATCCGTTACAATTACATTTACCCCTAAATCATTCTTGGCATCTGTTTTGGTCTTATATTCTCCACACAGCCATTTGAAGGCTTTTCTCTGAAGCTCATCATCACCTGTTCTGTGCCCTTTATAATATGCAGCCAGAACTTTTCCAAATTCAAAACCGTTCACTCTCTCTTCCATGGAGGAAGTGACTTCATATATTTTCTTATTGACTGCAAAATCAAAGCTTTCATGTCCTGGAACAAGCCCTTCTGTCTGTACAACCTCATTTTCAAGATTACCTATCCATTTATCAAGGATGAGGCGAAGCGCTCCTGCATCCGGGCATGCATTTACCGCCATATTGCGAACAAGCTCCCTGTATGTTGCAAGCCCTTGTCCTCTGTTTCCAACAAAACGCTTGTCTACTGACAGCTCCACATCTGTCACCACAAAATTTTTCTCCATCACATGATTTCTGAGTGCATGCATAAGAAATGTTTTACCACTTCCATATCTTCCTTCAATAAATCTGAAAGCAGCGCCACCATTTTCAATAATTGACACATCCTGTAACAATGCCTGTATCTCACATCTTCTGCCTACCATAATATATTCAAGTCCTACTCTTGGCACAACTCCCCCTTTTAAAGAATTGAGCACTGCTGCTGCCGTCGCTTTTGGAATCTTTTCCTCCACAATGTTCACCTTACCTTTCTAATACCTGCAAACTTTGCTGTTCCCCTCTTTAATATAGCTTAATTAACTTTAAGCTGTTCCTTTACATATTCGGCATCTTCCCTTATTTTGTCTAAATTCTCCTCACTGAAATCATAAGCCATATTTTCTTCATTTTTCTCTTCCGACTTGCTGCCGGATAAATTCTTCATTTTCTCAAATGCCTTTTCTATCATAATAATTCGTTTTTGCTGGCGTATAGTTGACATAAGTCTTATATGTATCTCTTCGACACTCTTTCCGCAATCCTGTTTAAAATCAATAATATCAATCATGCGCGAGCTGTCATACGGATAATAGTCAGTCGCACACATCTTGCCACCCTTACCATTTTCACCAGGCATATACGTACCAATAGCAAGCTCACCATTGCACAAATACAATATAACAAAACGTTTAGGAATAAGTCCTGCAAATACTTCTGTCATAAGCTCTGTAGAAATCTCTGTGTTCATTATGACTTCAAATACAGACAGTCCTTTTTTCTTCATCAGTTCATAAACATTTGAAGTGGGCTCTCCGTCTGTTATCTGAAAACTCCATGTAAGACATTCAATTTCGTTTTCAAAAATTTCCCTACACTTTTCATTTGCAATATTTGGCAGGAATGCTTCTATCGGCATCCCCATATCTACTTTATACTGTTTTGGAATATTGTACTTACCCTCGCTCATTTGTGTCATCATCCTCATCACTTATTATATAACATTTTATGTTAATTTCTTATGTGTATCTAATTATAATATATTATGTTTGAAATTTCCATACTTTTCTGAAAATAATTTAAAATTTTCATACAATTATATCTTG
>CAMENQ010000309.1 GCA_945928585.1 uncultured Roseburia sp.
CTGTATACAAGTGGATTATATCCCTTGCTTTCAAGAAGAGACACTGTGAGGAAATCTCCCTTTGACTTACTCATCTTTCCGGATTTATCATTTAAATGGTGAACGTGGAACCAGTAATTGCACCATTTATGTCCAAGATATGATTCACTTTGTGCTATCTCGTTTGTATGATGAGGGAATATATTGTCAATGCCGCCACAGTGGATATCAAGATATTCTCCCAGATGCTTCATACTTATGCAAGAGCACTCTATATGCCATCCCGGATATCCTAACCCCCATGGGCTTTCCCACTTAAGCTCCTGATCATCGAATTTTGATTTTGTAAACCAAAGCACAAAGTCTGCTTTATTCTTTTTATTTTCATCTACATCTACATCTTCTCTTACGCCTTCAAGCAAATCCTCTTCATTGTGACTTGAGAGAACATAATATTCTTTAAGCTTTGATGTGTCAAAATATATATTTCCACCTGCCTCATATGCATAGCCTTTCTTTAACAGCTCCTCTATCATATGAATAAATTCTGATATGCAGTTTGTGGCAGGCTCCACTACATCCGGTGTCTTTATATTAAGTTTTTCACAGTCCTTAAAGAATGCATCCGTATAAAACTTTGCTATCTCCATAACTGTTTTATGTTCTCTTTTTGCACCCTTAAGCATCTTATCCTCGCCTGTATCCGCATCGCTTGAAAGGTGTCCCACATCTGTTATGTTCATTACTCTCTTTACATCATATCCCTCGTACCTCATATACTTTTCAAGTACGTCTTCCATAATGTAGCTTCTAAGGTTTCCGATATGCGCAAAATGATATACTGTAGGTCCGCAGGTATACATTTTCACCTTACCTTCTTCATTTGGCACAAACGATTCCTTTTTCTTTGTCAGCGTGTTATATATTTCCATTTTCTTTCCTTTCCTGCTCCTTTATATATTCCTCTAAGTGCATTTTCAATTTTCTGTTTTCTATCTTCAGTTCGTTGAGCTCTGTATTTACAGGATCCGGCAGGTGTACCTGATCCATATCCGTTCTCGGTATGCGTACATTGTCCTGCTTTACTACTCTGCCCGGCACTCCTACTACCGTTGAGTTTGGCGGCACCTCACTTAAAACTACACTTCCCGCTCCTATCTTTGAATTTTCTCCTATGGTAAAGGAACCCAGCACCTTTGCTCCCACACTTATCATCACATTATCCTCTATGGTAGGATGACGCTTTCCTGTTTCCTTACCTGTACCTCCCAAAGTTACTCCCTGATACAAAGTAACATTATCTCCTATAATAGTAGTTTCTCCTATAACTACTCCATGTCCGTGGTCAATAAAGAAACCTTTTCCAATCTGAGCTCCCGGATGTATTTCTATCCCTGTCTTTCTGGCTGCTCTTTGTGAAATCCATCTCGCCCTGAAATAATGTCCCTTCAGATACTGCTTATGTGCTTTTCTATATGATTTTATGGCTCTGTAGCAAGGATATAACAATACCTCCCAGTCGGATTTTATGGCAGGGTCACGCTCCCGTATGACTGCTGCCTGCTCCTTAAAAAAACTACGCCAGCTCATTTTTTCACCTCATTTATGATATTAATCCTAAGTGTCAAAACTGTTATATACAGTTTTTCTCACTAAGATAATATATATTATGTACTTTTTATGGTTTTGCCAATGATTTCAGACTTCATCATTTAATTTTATAGACGTTTCCGTGCCTGTCCAATTATATATCATAATAGGTTTCAGATTTATAAATGGCATAATTCCTGCCTCCTTATCAACTATAAGCTTTGCATACTTAAGTGATTCTTCCCATTCATCGGCACATATTATGTCTGAAATATATGTCATTCCGTCTTCCTCAGAAGTGCTTGCAACTACTATTGCCTCTATATCCTCCATACCGTCAGAAATATTTTTACCCCTGACAATGTATATTCCGGCATTTTCAACTTCTGCCTGCTCTATTCTGCGCATAAAATAATGCTCGTTTTTTTCTGTGGTTATGCAGTTTTTCCATCCTTCCACCATAATTGAAAAAAATGATAATGTTTCGTTATATGGTGATATTTCCTCATCAAGATATGCTTTTTCAACTATATATTCTTCTTCATTAACCTCTATATCCATAAGAGGTACCTTTTTTTCCTCCCTTGCAAGTACAAAACCCATATTGGAATATATCTTTGGATTTACAGGTATAAGATAAATAAAAGGAATATTTATGGAACCACAATAACTTAAGGCACACTCCATAAGTTCCGACATATATCCCTTACCTCTGTATTCCTCTGCTGTTGCTACTCCATATATCATACAGCCATTAACCCTCTGACCTCCGCTTAAAAGCTTTTTCTTCCTTAAAAACAGAACGGAAATCAGTTTATCTTCCATAAATCCTCCTATGATTTCTGTTTCTCTGTCATGTACGATATTTTTAAAGAAGAACTCCGTATACTCTATTGTGTCGTCAAAAGAACTATCATAAAGTTCTCTTACCTGCCACATTTCCTCGGACTCTTTATTTACAAACCTAACGTCTAAATTCATATATCTCCTCCTAATTCTTATCTTTTCAAATACATTTATCCTTTTTCTGTTATTGTATATTTCTTTTCAAAATACAAAGGATTGTAACTCATTTTTGCCTGCCTTAATCCTGTAAGCCCCATATCATCTTCCCTGTTTACAAGCTTTGCTTCCGGGAAGCATACACTCTGAAACTGCTGATTTATGAATGTATATAAACCTCTTATAAGAGGATTTGCTTTTTCAACATGGACAAACACCATCTTTAAGTCCTGTAAATATGTGCCAAGAGTAAATGCTTCAAGTCTGCCATCTACATATATACCCAACATTTTCATATTCATGTCATCATCTATCAAATCCATCTCCGACATAAATCGTTTTATGCCTGCCAGTTCAAAACTGTCTCTGTTATACTTATCTTCTATCTCCCTTTCATTGTGCCATCTGTCCAAAAATTCAAATATACTTTCTCTGTCTTCCCTTCCTAATATTCTCGTTTCATATCTTCCGTCATATGTTTTTAAAAAGCTGTTTAGATGATTTTTTTTCTTGTGATA
>CAMENQ010000310.1 GCA_945928585.1 uncultured Roseburia sp.
TTTACAGCCTGCTCTTAGAACCAGTGAACGTTCTTTCATTATTCGACCAAAGAACATATGGAGTTCCAAAGATTTTTCTATATAATTATCAGTTTGCATTTTTATCTCCACAAAAACAGCTATCAGATTAATATATGCACTTAAGGAAAAAGTGTCACAAAATTCCCATTAACAAAAAAAGCCGCCATTTCTGGCGGCTCTCCTGTGATTTTTAAACCTTATAAAATCAAGCTTTTCTGATGGAGCTGACGGGATTTGAACCCGTGTCCAAAAACCAATTCCCTGTTCTTCTACTACCATAGCCTGTTATTTGACATTCCCTCCATCAGACGAAAATAGGCATCCTTCTGACTTTAGTAGCTTCGTAATACGCCCGCAGCCTCAAAGCTTTGACTGTGTCGTTTCCTACAAGGTCGATACCCTAGCTGTAACTGTAGGTGGAAACAGTAGGATAGCTGCAACTAGGCAGCGATTGCTAAATTATCTTCAGCGTTTATATTTAAGTTTGCCATTTGACGCATTGCATACGAGTAGCTTCACCAGCTGCATGATCCCTGTCGAAACCAGTACAACCCCTGGTTATATATTATATAGCTGTAAGAATTATTTTATCTGAAACAAATGGTTTTATACAAAATAATTCAATAGCTTTATAATTTTACATTACAAATAATGTATTGTCAACAGCTTACCTGTAAAATATAAAAATATAAAAATAAAATTAATATAAATTTTTCACCTTAAAATCCTTCTCTGCCTCACGCCTCTGGTCTTTCTTAGCTATGTCGGCTCTCTTATCATAAAGCTTTTTACCCTTTGCCAGACCTATCTGCACCTTTACAAGACTGCCTTTAAAATATACCTCCAATGGCACAAGTGTATATCCCTTTATTGCCATCTGTCCCGTAAGCTTATTTATTTCGTTTTTGTGAAGCAGAAGCTTTTTAGGTCTTAAAGGATCTTTGTTAAATATATTTCCTTTTTCATATGGGCTTATATGCATATTATAAATCCATGCTTCGCCTTTTTCGATACGGATAAAAGATTCCTTAACGCTGCATTTGCCCATACGCACGGATTTTACCTCAGTACCATGAAGTACAATTCCTGCCTCGTAGGTATCCTCTATAAAGTAATCAAATCTGGCTTTTTTATTATTTGCAATAAGCTTTCTTGTTTCCTTCGCCATAATCAATCTCTCTTTCTATATTTTTAATCGCCTTATTCATCTGCAATTTCATTTTCTGTCAGTTCATATTCCGGTTCAGCTTCTGTAAGCTCAAAATCAATGGTTCTTGACTGCATATCTGTTTTTGCTACCTGTATGGTAACTCTTTCTCCAAGCTTATATACATTTCCCGTGTCCTGACCTACCATTTCATAATGTTCATCATCATAATAGTAATAATCATCACAAAGCGACGTAACATGAACCATACCCTCCACTGTATTCGGAAGTTCCACATATAAACCGTAGGCTGTTATCCCTGAAATTACGCCTTCATACACTTCACCTATATGACGGCTCATAAACTGCACCTTTTTCAGCTTTTCCGTTTCCCTCTCAGCATCATCTGCACGCCTTTCCGTAGTGCTTGACTGGTCTGCAACCTCAGGAAGTATGGAATTATAATGCTTTATTCTTTTTTCTGAAAGTCCTCCATGAAGATTTTCTTTAATAATACGATGTATCTGTAAATCCGGATAACGTCTTATAGGCGAGGTAAAATGACAGTAATACTGGGTTGCAAGTCCAAAATGTCCCCCTGCTGCAGTTGTGTATTTTGCCTGTTTCATAGAGCGGAGTGTCAGTCTGCTTATCAATGCTTCCTGAGGTGAGCCTTCTATCCTTCTTAAAAGCTTCTGTATCTCCTTCGGATGTACTCCATCCACACCTGAGCCTGTCTTTATTCCATACCCGAAGTTATTTATAAAAAGACTAAGCTTCATCATCTTCTCAGGCTCCGGATTTTCATGGCTTCTATATACAAAAGGAAGCTCCTGCCAGAAGAAATCTTCTGCTACAGTCTCATTTGCTATAAGCATAAAATCCTCTATTATTCTTGTAGCTGAATTTCTTTCATATGGTCTTATATCCACAGGTATCCCTTTTTCATCAAGATAAATTTTACTTTCAGGAAAATCAAAATCTATAGAGCCTCGCTGCGTGCGCTTTTCTCTTAAAATATCCGCAAGCTCCTTCATACATACAAAGAAGTCTGCAAAATCTTTATATTCTTCATAGGTTTTTAGCGATACGCTGACAGTTTCATCTTCTTCATCTATAGCTTTTCCTGAATTTTTATACGCTGATGCATCAAGTATTCTCTGTACATTTGTATATGACATTCTTCTGTCAACATTTATTATGGTTTCTGCTATTTTATGTCCTGTCACCCTGCCTGTGCTGTCTATATCCATAATACAGCTGAGTGCCAGTCTGTCCTGCCCCTGATTTAATGAACATATGCCGTTTGACAGCTTATGTGGAAGCATTGGTATAACCCTGTCTACCAGATATACACTTGTCCCTCTCTTAAGCGCCTCTTTATCTAACGGGCTTCCTTCCGTCACATAATTACTTACATCTGCTATGTGGACTCCCAGTCTGTAAATATTTCCTTCTTTTTCAAGAGTTATGGCATCGTCTAAGTCCTTTGCATCCTCACCATCTATGGTAACTGTTCTAAGATTCCTAAGGTCAAGTCTTCCTCCAAACTCTCTCTCATCCACAGAATCACTTATATGCTCTGCCTGCCCCAATACCTCCTTCGGATATTCCGTAGGTATCTCATATGCCTTTACAATACTGAGAATATCTGTTCCCGGATCATTTATATGTCCTATAATTTCTGTAACCATTCCCTCAGGATTTCTGCCCTTTCCGCCATAATCCGTAATTTTCACCACTACCTTATGGCCTGTTACGGCTCCCTTTGAACGCTCCTTTGGAATAAAAATATCTTTATCAAATTTCCGGTTGTCAGATATAACAAATCCGAAGTTTTTACTTTTCTGATATGTGCCTACAACCTCCTCTATGCCACGGGAAACAATCCTTATTACCTCTCCTTCTTTTCGCTT
>CAMENQ010000311.1 GCA_945928585.1 uncultured Roseburia sp.
ATACGATACCGTCATCTGCTTAGCAGAGGTCATCTGTCTGAGGAAGCGGCTGAGAATTCAGCCGTTTCCGAGTTATGACCGCCGCTTAGCAGATGGCGGTATCGCATTAATAAAATTTCTTACCGCCTCCGAAGCTTACGCACATAATATACAACCACTCAGCCGTGTCCGGCACCATAGAAGCCCGTCTTGAAGCTACAGGTATCGTCAGTACTAAACTGTTACATAATTATTTTACCTCAATATAGCATACACCATATATACTGAATATATGGCCAGCATAATAATTCCTTCTTTTCTCTCAATTTTCTTTCTGCTTCTCGCAAAAAAATATACTATTATGCTTACTATTAAAATTATAACCATATCTGCAAAATTCTGTTTTTCAACACCAATAGGATGAATGGTGCCTGATACTCCTAAGATTAATAATATATTAAAGATGTTTGAACCGATAACATTTCCTACTGCAAGTGATGTTTCACCTTTTTTTGCTGCAACTACTGATGTAACAAGTTCAGGAAGGCTTGTTCCTACTGCTACTATAGTAAGACCTACAAGTGTTTCTGACATTCCAATGTGCAGAGCTATGTATTTTGCACCGTCTACAACAAAATCGCCGCCAAATTTAATTGCAATAACTCCGCATACAATAAAAATAATACTTACAATTAAGCTGTGAGGTTTTTCTTCCTGATTATTTTCCTCAGCCACAAGATTTTTCCTGTCACTCATTGCACTTTTTACAGTAAATACTAAATATGCCACAAACAATAATAAGAGAATTATACTGTTAATTCTTGAAAGTATACCTGCACTGCCCTCCGCCGTATCTGCCCATGGCTTTATGAAATCCGCCATAAAAAACGCCAGCGCCGCAGTAATAAGAATGGAAAAAGGAAAATCTCTTCTTATTACCTGTCTGTCTACAGGAACTGCCGCAAACAACGCACATACTCCTAGAACTACTATGAGATTAAAAAGATTTGAACCGGCTACATTACTTATGGCAATCTCGTTGGACCCATTAAGTGCTGCCGATACGCTGACAGACATTTCCGGAAGGCTTGTACCCATGGCTACAACCGTAAGTCCTACTACTATACTTGGCACCTTTAAAATTTTTGCAATCGAGGAACTTCCTTCCACAAAAAAATCAGCTCCCTTTATAAGAAGCACAAAGCCTACCAGCAATAGTGCAATATTTCCTAACATTTCCATATTTTTTCTCCTTTTGCTTTGTTTTTACATTATTGTAATTGTAGCATATTCAATAAATCCTTGTAAATAACCAAATTTTCTTTTTTAAATATTCTGTTACTATTAATATGTTAAATTATATAAAAATCCTTTATATTTTTTTTATAGATGTTATAATGTCTATGATTGTATTACTTCACCTAATAAATATTTATACGGAGGTTTTATGATAAGATGAAGAAATTATCTTCTTCCCCGGCTAAAGGCTTTAATATAATAATAGTAGGCTGCGGAAAGGTCGGTATCACCCTTGTGGAACAGCTTTTAAAAGAGGGTCACGATATCACCATAATTGATAAAAATCCTAAAAAAATACAGGCACTTACAAACAGATATGATGTAATGGGTGTTGTGGGAAACGGAGCAAGCTATAATATTCAGATTGAAGCCGGCATAGAAAATGCCGACCTTTTAATTTCCGTCACAGAATCTGACGAACTTAATCTTCTGTGCTGTACAGTTGCTAAACGTGTAGGCGAATGTGCTGCCATAGCCAGAGTCCGCACACCTGACTACAGCAATGAAACAAACTACTTAAGAGAAAAGCTGGGACTTGTTATGATTATAAATCCTGAGCTTGAAGCGGCAAATGAGGCTGCCAGAATATTATACCTGCCTACAGCTCTAGAGGTAAATACCTTTGCTCATGGTCAGGCGGAACTTATAAAATTTAAGCTGCCTGAAGGCAACCCGCTTTCAGATAAAACCATTGCCTCCATAGGCAAATCCTATGCAAAAAACATTCTTATATGTGCTATTGAGCGTGCCGGACAGGTACATATTCCATCAGGAAAATTCCGGCTTATGGCAGGAGACTCTGTTTCCTTTGTTGCTTCACGCGATGATGCCCGTGCCTTCCTAAAAAATATAGGTCTTGCCACCCATCAGGTTAAAAACACTATGATTATAGGCGGTGGAAAAGCTGCTTTTTATCTTGCAAAGCAGCTCCTTGATATGGGTATTCATGTTAAAATAATTGAAAATGACAGAACACGCTGTGAAGATTTAAGTATACTTCTTCCTGATGCCATCATTATAAATGGCGACGGAACGGATGTTGATTTGCTTAAAGAAGAAGGAATAGAAAAAGTAGAATCCTTTGTTCCTTTAACAGGTATAGATGAAGAAAATATTATGCTTACTCTTCACGCTAAACAGGTATCAAAAGCCAAAGTAATAACAAAGATAAACCGTATCGGCTTTAAGGAGGTTCTTAATACACTTGACTTAGGAAGCGTTATTTATCCAAAATACATAACCTCCGAAGCTATTATTGCCTATGTTCGTGCAAGGCGTGCATCTATAGGCAGTAATGTTGAAACTATGTACCATATGTTTGATGCCAGAGTAGAGGCTATCGAATTTAAGGTTGCAGATGGTTCTCCTGTAACAGGTATATCTCTTATGGAGCTTAATCTTAAGGACAACCTGCTTATTGCTTTCATAAACCGAAACGGAAAAATTATTATTCCAAGCGGTAATGACACAATAATGGCAAATGACACTGTTATGATTGTCACAACACATACAGGCTTTAATGACATCAAAGACATATTAAAGTAAATATGGAAAGGCAGAATTATTATTATGAACAAATCAGTTATCCGATTTTTGCTGGGTAAAGTCTTAAAAACCGAAGGTTTTCTTATGCTTTTGCCCTGCCTTATAGCAGTTATATACAGGGAAACAGAAGGATTCTATTTTCTTTTCACCCTTGTAATCTGCTGGCTTTTAGGATTTTTACTTTCCTTAAAACGTCCTGAAAGCTTTGTTTTTTATTTAAAAGAAGGATGTATAACCACTGCATTAAGTTGGA
>CAMENQ010000312.1 GCA_945928585.1 uncultured Roseburia sp.
ATGGGTCAGTTGAATAAGACCCCTCCGGTACATTATAATTCATCGGGTCATATCCCCAGTTAAACTGTTCCTGGCTTCCGGCCTCATCTGTATGTCCATAATCAAACATTGGCAGAAAATGAACATGTGTTATTCCAAGTTCTTTCAAATGTTTTATACATGTAGAATATTCCTGCTGTGGCTCTGCAATAGTAAATGCTTTATATTTGCCACGATATTCTTCAGGAATTCCACTATCCGGGTCATGCGAAAAATCTTTTATATGAAGCTCATAAATTATATTCTCCTGTTGTGCATCAGGTGCTTTATCATTTTCAAATCCAACAGGATCAGTTTTTTTCAAATCTACTACCATACTGCGGATACCATTACATCCACAGGCAGTTGCATAGGGATCTGCTGTTCTTACAGCCTCACCATCTCTGTATACGGTGTAATCATAATATGTACCATGCAGATATTCGTCAGTTTCCCATTTCCACACTCCCTGACTTAACGCTGTCATTTCATGTTTTTCAGTCTCTTCTGATTTATCCCCATTATAAAAATGTAATTCTATTCTGTCAGCAAGAGGGCTCCATACTTTAAATATAGTGCCCTCTTCTGTACAGGTTACGCCCAGATCTTTTCCTTCATATCCGAACTTTTTGTCAAATTCCTTTGTATAAGAAATATACTTTTTCGTATTCACAAAATTTCTCCTGTAACTTTATTTATTTTTAGCCTTTTACAGCTCCTGATAATCCTTCTACATAGCATTTCTGTGTAAGCAGGAATAATATAGCAATTGGAATAGATATAATTACGCAGCCAGCATAGAACTGTGTATAATAATACTCCACATACTCTTTCTCCAGCATAGTCCACAGACCAATGGCAATTGTATAGTATTTTGTATCATTTCCCATGATAACCTTTGCAAAAATGTAATCTACCCATGGTGCCATAAATGCCTGAATCAATGTATATGTAATAATTGGCTTGGACATAGGGATAGTTACATGAATAAAAGTATCCCATTTTGTAGCACCATCAATATATGCTGCTTCATCAATTGTCTTTGGGATAGTATCAAAAAATCCCTTTGCCATATAGAATCCAAGTCCGGCTCCGCCTGAATACACCATTACAAGCGCCACCTGCTTAAGTACTCCTGTCTCCAAGAATCCTAAGCCCTTCAAGATATAATAAACAGCAACCATAGACATAAAGCCTGGGAACATTCCCAATATGAGTGCTACATTCAGCAATGGTTTTCTCATCTTAAAGCGCAAACGGCTCATAACATAAGATACACAAAGTACAAAAAATGCTGAAAAAAGCGTACTGAAAATTGCTACGACCAGTGTATTAATAAACCATTGATTAAAATCAATATTATTTCCACCGGCAAATAAATTTTTATAGTTATCCAAAGTAAAACCCTTTGGCCATATATAGCTCTTATAGGAACCTCCCTCTTTTCTGAACGAGGTAAGTATTACGTAAAATATAGGAAGTACCCATATAAAGCTAAGTACTGCCAATAATATATGGCAGGCAGAGTTAACAACAAATCTTTTTGCTCTCATTATTGGAATGCCCCCTCATCTTTATATGAACCTGTATGACGGTATGTGATCAATGACACTGTTGCCAGCACAATAAAGGTAAGAATACCAATAACGGCACCTAAGTTGTAATCTTTTTGTGTAATCGTCAATCTATACAGCCATGTTATCAGCAAGTCGGTCTTACCTGCATAGTAATAATCAAGAGAATCAGGTCCTCCACCTGATAACAGGAATATAACATTGAAGTTATTAATGTTTCCTGTGAAAGAAGTAATAAGGTTCGGTGTTAAAACAAACAGCATATATGGAAGAGTAATCTTTCTAAAGATAACCGGTGCACTCGCTCCATCAATCTTTGCTGCCTCATAAAGTTCTGTCGGTATATTTTGAAGAATACCTGTTGTGGATAACATGGTAAATGGAACACCAATCCAAATATTAATACAGATAATCGTTATTTTCGCTAAAGTTGGATCTGTAAAGAACGGTATCGATTCTGTTGCTCCTATAAGTCCAAAGCTACGAAGCAGTACGTTAACTGGTCCATTAGCATTAAAGATAGTTCTCATACTTAATAAAGTAACGAACTGAGGAACAGCAACTGATAATACGAACATAAATCTCCAGAATCCTTTAAACTTTGTACCCTTTCTATTGATAAGAAGAGCAAGCATCATTCCTAATATAAAGCATGAAAATGTAGCCATAACTGCCCATATTAATGTCCAGCCTAAAACCGGCCAGAATGTAGCTGCAAGTTTGCTTCCTGCTGAAAGCATCTGCACAAAGTTATCAAGTCCAACCCAGTCAAATAGCTTTCCGGGTGGCTGATGCTCATGATCATAATTGGTAAATGCCATTAAAATCATGAAAACCAATGGAACAATTGTAAAAGTAACTATTCCCGTAATAGGTAATGCAAGAAGAGCTGCATGCAGATTCTCTTCTTTTAAAGAACGTAAGTCATTTATAAAATTAGGAATCTTCATTCCTCTTTCTTTTCTCACCTGTGTACAGTATGCACTTTTTCCTGACATAGCCATAACAATAAGCATTGCTACTGTCAAAAACATAGTAATAACGCCATATAACAGACATAACATGGAATTATCTCCGGTTGTATATTCATAAATTCCTAATGCCTCATTATATGCCTGTCCCTGTTCAACTGTACCAAGGGTAATCATATTTCCTATAGCGTTCACACCAAAAGAAACCATATATACAATATATCCGATTTCAAGTGCAAGGAAAATCAGTCCTCTTATAATTTGCTTATTTATTATATTTCCAAGACCACATATGATAAAGGAAAGTTTTGTTATAATATTTCCTTTACTAAATGCTGTAACAAAACTTGCATCTGACGGTCTTGTATATTGGGGTTCTTCTTTTTTCTTTAAAATACCCATTAAAAACCTCCTAATGTACGCTAACATTAATATATACAGGGACACCTGTTATGGCACCCCTGTATAACCATCAGACTTTTTATTCTGCAGTCATTGCTGCTAC
>CAMENQ010000313.1 GCA_945928585.1 uncultured Roseburia sp.
TATGGTTATATTGTTATCAATATTAACTATTTTTATAGTAAAAAACAGTAAATTCACATCAGATATTTCAGAAAATTCAAAAAATGAAAATGAAGCAAATGTATTTGAAAACTATGATTTTTCAGAGGATTTTGATGATACAAGTTATATGTATCTTACAGAGAATAGCGATTTCTTTTTTTTGGTTGCAGATTATGGAATTGATAAAAATATATATAAAATAAGTAAGAAAAATGGAACAGCAGAAATATTGTGCAGCAATCCACAGTGTACACATATGGATGATACATGCAGTGGACATATGGGATATCGTGAGGATGGTATGTGGTTAAATTATTATAATGGGAGGTTATATTATACTGCATCTTATGATATTGAGAATGAATCTCGTATTGAAACTTGGATTATGTCTATGGATTTGGAGGGAAAAAATCGTAAAAAGGAGATAAAGATAAATGATAGTATATATAATAGTCAGAATGGGTATGGCATATCTATGCTGACATATGGAAAAGATATATACTTAACTAAAAGTTACTCAGAACCCGATGAAATGAAAGTATCTCATAATTTAAGAGTTGAAATATATAAAATTGATTTAGATATAAATGAAATGAAAAAAATTTATGAGAAAAGCCAAAAAAGTATATGGGCAGGAGCATGTGCAAAAAAAGACAACAATATATATTTCTTTATGTTTTTTCCAGATGAGGCAGATGAAACAAAATATATTTGCTCTACTTTGATATATGATACAAACACAGGAAGTGTTACAGAAGAAGATGATGGCAGCTATGTGTTTGTGGGACTGTCAGGAAATAATCAGTTTTACACCACACCATATGACAATGAGGGCAGAATATTAGTTAAAGAGGCAGGAAAAGAGGACTACAGGGAAATTTGTAATTTAGGCAAAGACGGTACTCAATGTGCCGTAAATATATATGAAAATTATATCATTGTAAACAACTGGCCGGTAAGAAACAGGGAAAAGGAAGATAAATGCATAACGGTCTATGATACGGAAGGGAATTTCATAAAAAAGATAAATACATACGGCTATACATCAGATACGAAGATAGCAAATGGATTTTTCTTTACTGAAAAGAAAAACGAAAATGAACAATATGACATATATGTATGCCCGGTAGGAACAGAGATAGATACGTGGACGAAAATAAATTAAAGGGACAAAAAATAATAGGGAGGGGAAATAATGTATGAATTTAAAAGAATTCATTTAAAATGGAATACACTTATTCTGATTTTTGGTCTTATATTATGTCAGATTTTTGCATACATATACAGTGAAACTACTTTTGAATCTGTATCAGAAATAAGAGACAGAATAGCTGATACAAAAGAAGCAATAGAAAAAAATGACTATGAACAGCTTACATATCAGACAGAATATTTTAAGGAATACAATTTGTATTACGACAGCATAATAAGAAATGCAGAGAAAATGGCGGCAACTGCTGAAAAAGGTTCATTTGCAGAACAGAATATATTAAAAACCATTGAAGATTACAAGTCGATAGATGGTATAAAGCTTACATATGGAATTGATGAAAAAGTACAGTCTTTTGTTGGCTTTGAAATAACTGACTATCTTATATTGGCATTCCTGATATATATAATAGTCAGATATTTTGAGGGAAGACGGACAGGACTTGAGGCAGTTGTCAGGGTCGGTGCAAAGGGCAGATTTAACCTGACGGTAAGCAGAATAATTATACTGGCAGCAGACAGTATATTTATCACAGGAATATTTTATTTTGTTCAGTATCTTTTGACGGGATATTTATATGGCTTTGAGAATGACAGGATTATACAATCCATAGCTATGTTTAAACAATGCAACATAGCCATGACAGAAGGAAAGTTTTTTATCATATATGCGCTTATGAAAGCAGCAGTACTTTTTACATTTGCTATGGTTATATGGTTTATAATGCACATATTTAAAAGTATGGTGATTTCTGCTGCAGTTATTGTAGTGATTTTTGCAAGTCAGTATATTATTTATGAGCAAATTGAATATACCAGTCATTATGTAATTGCAAAATTTATAAATTTATTTGCCTGGTTGGACGTGGAAAACCAGTTTGTAAAATATTACAATATAGATTTTTTTGGAATACCTGTCGGCATAAGGGAATTGTTTTTCTTAAATCTGGTTTTGGCAGGGAGCATGGGATTTTTTATTGTAATACGTGAAGTGTTTTGCTATGGAAAAATAGAGCTGAATTTTATAAAAAAGATATATACGAGATTTCTTGGATTTGTAGACAGACATAGAAAACAGGGATATATTTTTACTTGGGAATTAAAAAAGATTCTAATAAAAAACAAGGGAATCGTTGTACTTCTGATAATAGGATTTATAGCTAAAAATTATATTGTTGATGCGGATTTGCAGTTAAATGGCAGTGCGGGAAATTCAAGGTCAGATTACTATAAAGAATATGGCTATGATATTGATAAAGCAATGTATGAGGATATTATTTGTGCGAAAGATGAATACAATAAAGCCCTGACAGAATATGAAACAGCAGCTGAAGCCTATGATAATGATGAAATAGACAGAGGGGAGTTTCTTAAATTTGAAAGACAGCTTGATGAAAAAAGTCAGCAGTATTCATTTTTTTCAGAAGTTGAAATTGACATAGCCTATGTGGAAAAAATGAGAGAACAGGGTAAAAATGCAATGCTTATAACAAAAGACGGCTATGAGTATTTGCTTAACAGAAATAACCATATAGTAGATTTAAGAAAAATGTTAATCGTATTGTTAGCATCAATATTTTTATTGGGTGGAATATTTTCGTCTGATAGGCAGACAGGAGCAATAAATATTATTAAGGCGTCCGGAAAAGGCAGAAATAAGCTTTTTTACAGTAAAATCAAAGCAGGAATGATACTTGTTACACTGTGCAGTGTGACAATGTTCTTTGTAGAATTTTACAATATATGGAAACTGTATGGTTTCAGTGGAATGGAATGTTCTGTTTATAGTTTATATCTTTTAGAGAA
>CAMENQ010000314.1 GCA_945928585.1 uncultured Roseburia sp.
ATATCCTCACTGCTTGTAAAAAGTGTAGCGAAATCTTCAGCGATATGGGCTGCCCTTTCCTTATAAAAATCACTTGCATATACGTCATTTTTTACCTTCGTATTAAATTCATTTATAACGTCCTTTGGAATGCACACTCGAACTCCGCCACCGCTTTTTACTGTTTTTTCATTTGTCTCCAGAACAAGTTCGTCTTTGAATTTCTCATAAGTTACTGCTTCCTTTAATGGCTTTGCGTCCTCTGCTATTGTTTCAATAAGCTCTCTTGTCTTGTCATCAAGTACAAGAAGTTTCCAGTCTGCAAAGAAATCATAAGAAATATCATCTTCCAAATCCATTCCAAGATAATCAGACCATTGTGAGCTGTTAAAATCTGCCCCAATAGTATCAAGTTTTACAGAATATGTATCTTCAAAAAGCTTGGGAACAGCAACAAAAAGCGTATTATCATTAACAGCAATATCACTGCTTATGACAGGAACATTCATTACATTGGCTGACAGGTCATAATCTGCCTTTCGTTCCTTCTTGTCTTCAACACCCTCAAGCAGAATTCCAAAGCTGTTAATTCCCTTTTCTTTTGGCAATACAAAATTCACTTTAAACTCATCTGCCTGTGGATTCGTTTCTCCAAAACTTTTTATCTTGCCAAAATCTATGACAGAATCCACATTTGTACTATATTCACCAAGCTCTTTTAACATATTCGAACCGGCTCTTGCAAGCTTTACTCTTGGAGTATTTATAGCAATTGCAAATGCTGTCGAACCTATTATAAGTGTCACCACAAATGTAATTAATATAATCTTTGTAATTTTCTCTGTCTTCCCCACTGACTGCTCGCCCATATTTATCCACAACCTTTCAAAAGATTTTAATGTATATCCACAGCCCTCAAAAGATTCTCTCCACGCAGATTTTTGTCTATCTCGGTACTCTTTCCTCCATTAACAGCGTATACCTTATCGCAGATAGAGAGGTCATTTTCCTCATGTGTGGCAAGGATAATTGTCCCGCCACTTTCTTTATATGAAATCAGGTATTGTCTTATCTGATTTTTGCCAACAATGTCAAGTGCTGCATCCGGCTCATCAAGCAGCAGAACAGGCGGATTGCCTGCAAGTGCACAACCTATGCTGACTTTTTTCTTCATTCCACCGGAGAGTTTTGACACTTTTAATTTACACATACTGTTAAGGTCAAGCTCCTTTAAAAAGCCTTCCTCAAGTTCTTTTTGAAGCTTTTGTTTATCCTCATACCACAAAAGAAGATTATCAAGCACGTTTAACTCCGGAATAAGGTTATTTTCCTGCGGAACGTAACCGGTATATTGTATGAAAAGTTGCCTGCGTTTTATACCTTTTGCTTCCTGTCCATCAAAAAATACTGTACCGGAGTCAGGTTTTCTTAGCCCTGCAAGTATATTTAATAATGTAGATTTACCACAGCCATTGCTGCCAACTATACCTACGCACTGGCCCTTATCTGCCGACAGGCTGATTCCTTTCAAAACCTGCTTATTCTTATATGAACTTGTAATATCTGATACAATTAAGCGCTGCTTATCCAATCCTTACTACTCCTTAAATTTACTATAAAGCTTAAGGTGTCAAAAGCCCATAAACAAAAACCGCAACTACAAAATAAATATAGCTGCGGTATTAAATCTAATTTGATAATATCTGTTTCTCAAACTGTTCAAAATCCATCTGTGAATATGAATTGTCAAGATCCTTATTGTTCCAACTGTTAGTAGATTTTGGTGTGGTTTTGGCTGGTTCATTATATCCGTTCTTTAATATTGTAAGGGCATATCCAACCTTATTATCGACTTTCTTGTTAAGTGTATATGTAAGTATATCAAGCATCTGCTCCCTTGTGCGGTCATTGGCCTTGGCAGTTCTGACAATATCTCTTGCTTCCTTAACTGAACAGTCGAAAGTATCTATTACCTCCTGCTCTTCTTCAGTAGCAAAAAGTGCCTCACCATTTTTCTCAATGTTCTCATATTCAACAATTGTACGGTTTGGCTTTAACTTCTTAACTTTAAATCTTACTGCGCCGATGCTCTGCTGACCACTTGGAAGCTTCTCATATATAAGCTCATATTCAAAGGAAATATCTGTGTTACCATTGATCTCCTCATAAGGCTTGTCAAGTATCTCACGCTTTACATTTCCATTTGCATAAGAATCCGGAACCTTAAGCATCTTCCTTAACTCACTAAAGGAAATAATAAAGGTTCCACCGTTAAAGTTCTCTTTATCTTTTAATAAATAGTATAATCTCTTTGAATATTTCTTTGTAAGGTTTAAAGGATATTCAATGCGGTAATAAGCCCCCTGTTTAGCTGACATTATCATCTGCTTTACTTCGGGGTGAAGGTCTAACACTATTTTACTTCTGCCTTCATCTCCGCGTTTCTTCTGATATTTTATCTTACTGAACCATGGGTAGTAGATATCTGTGCCTTCATCTTCTTTCAGGCGAAAACCAAGTCCCTCAAACTTCTTTACTGCCTTTTGCAGATATGAATACGCATTTGATTCGTCCTGAAGATTATAAAGGTGTTTTACATCAGAAATGTTTATCTCATATCTGGTGTTCTCTTCTGTATCATCACCTTCTCCGACTATTCCCAGCAGAATATCAATTATATCATTCTGTCTGCGGTCAAGATCATATCTTGCCTCAATTATAGTCTGAGGACGAAATGCTACCTCTGTTCCACCCATTTTTTTCTTACGATTCATTTAATAAATACCTTCCTTCTAGATTCATCTATCCCCCGACAGAAGAATATGCCATTTGGCATAGCCCTTATTATGGATATACTCAATAAGGATTATGCCAAAAGACATAATCCTTTACCTAACATTACCCGTTATTACTATTCTATCGAAAAACCCAAAGGAAAGCAATGAAATTTTTAATAAAATTTGATATTTTTTTCATACCTTATCAAACTTCTTACATAGCTGTCTTTACTTCCATCTGTTCTGCACGGAGCGCCTGTACTCCATAGTAT
>CAMENQ010000315.1 GCA_945928585.1 uncultured Roseburia sp.
CATTAAAGGATAAAAGGGCTGTTATATTTATTATAATAATATTATCAATTATGCTTATAGACTTAGTTATGGGATATTTTCAGCATGATGTAGCTTATATAAGACAGAACGAGGGGCATATAAAGGCATTAGATGCCAAAATGCAAGCCTTTGATAAAGAAGACGAACACTGGGTATCAATCTGGCTGGAGCATCCGGCGTTTGTTTCATTTTTATCTGGAACAACACATGGTCATTTACCTCAAATGCTTTTGATATGGCTGCTGCCATTATACATATTAAATTTATACAGCGACAGATATATATCGGAATACAACAGAGGCTATGTAAATGTGATGTTTATGCGAACGGGGAGATTAAGATATATTTTAACAAAAATGGTATCATCCTTTATTATACCCTTTACAGTTATGTTAGGATGTCTTCTTATTAATTTTGGTCTTGCACATATAATATACATGGGAGGATATACATTTCATGGACTGGAATGTGTTACAGGTATTAAAGCACTAGAATTTATGACATCACATGGAAATTTAACCTACTGTATATATATGCTTTTTACAAGCTTTGCAGCAGGCTGCTGTGGCGTTATATGTCAATGCATAGCAATGCTGGTAAAAAAATATGCACATACCTACATAGCAGGCTTTTTGGTATGGATGGCACTGGTAATATCAAATGCAAGGTTTACGGTTATAAGTCTTATACAACCGTTTACGGCAGATGAAACAGATGAGGCAGTACCACCGCTTATTCTGCTGACAGTGCTGACATTATCTGTAATGTTTATAACAGTTATGATAAAGAGGAAACGAGATGAACTATAAAAATATAAAAACATACCTGCTTTTCGCGGCAGCCTATACACTTATGTGGAATGGAATAAACTATTATAATATAGGACTGTTTGACGGATATGACCTTTTTGAAATGCTGGTAGGAACACATTCCGGCTATAGTTATTTTCTTACAATAGCCCTTGTGTTCGTATTCTCATGCCTGATACTGGCAGATAAGCAGATAAATCCATTTTCCATAAACAGGCCGGTAAGGCAGAAAAGAAGCAGCGTGTCACGTTATATGGCACTGACAGGGGTAAAATGTGCAGCCATACACACGGTAATATATGCAGGAGTGCAGATTGTATGTACATATATATATGTAGACAATGACATAATGTCCGAGAAAGGCTTTATGAAGGTAATGCCCCTGTATGCACTGGCATTATTTACAATATTTACGGTAAGTATAATGTTTTACTTAGTATTGTATGTTTTTACGGGAATATCATATCTTGCAATATTTATAACAGTTGCAGTAAATATAGGAATAGCCTACTTTGTAAGAGGTGATTTCTTATATGGAGGAATTACCGTACTTGACTATATGGCTATGGGAGAGCCTGTAAATATTACGGTTTTTCTCATTTACCAAATGATTAACATATGCATTGCAGCAGTGCTGTATGTAATATTTCAGGAAATATATAAAAGGAAGGATATACTTTGAAAGGGAAAGATAAGAAAAAATTATTATGTATTGCAGCAGGGTTTATGTACAGCGTTATTTTATTAAGACAATTAACTGCATGGAAGTTACCCATAAATATTACAAGCGTTATGTTTGGGGTAGATTTTTCAGGCTATATCCTGTTTTATGCACAGACATTGTTTTTATTTGCCATACCGGTACTGTATGTTTTATCTGACACAGAAAAATATGTGACAGGATACGGCATTCTCCAGATGACGAGAAAACAGAAAAGAAGCATAATTGTGCGGAACATTATTTTGAAGAGAATAATGGATACAATAATGGTGACAATTTTAATTATTGGCACATTTATTATTACATTAAAAATAAAAAAAGTATCATATGACAGCAGTATAGGAAAACAGGAATTAATAAAAATAGGTATATTTGCGTTAATCATATTAAACATAGTCCTTTGGCAGTCGCTTTTTGAAATAATATGGGATGGAAGAATAGCTGTAATACTTGTTTTAGGAATTGTAATTATCCATTTGTGGATGGGGGATATGATTTATGATAATGAATTAAACAGCAAATGGTATATGCTGTTTAATGTAAATTATGGTGTAATGCTAAGAGAAGAACAGATAAGTCTTGAACTTAAATACAAGTTGTATGGGTTAATAGGAACAGTTTTTATTCAATGGGGATTAATATATACTGCCTTTAAACGCAAGGATATTTTTTCTGTGAAACAGTAAATTAAACAGAAAACAGAAAGGAAAAAGCTATGATAGAAATAAAAAATTACATTAAGGTATTAAAGAAAAGAAATGTTCTCGATGACATTTCATACACCTTTGAAAATGGAAAAATATATGGATTATACGGAAGAAACGGCTCCGGAAAAACTATGCTCCTTCGGGCTATGGCAGGACTTATTTATCCCACATCAGGGGAGATAATTATTGACGGACAGGTGCTTCACAGGGATATAAGCTTTCCTAAGGACTGCGGCATTATAATAGAAAATATGGAGCTTATGCCACAGTATGACGGCTTCACAAACTTAAAACTCCTTGGAAAAATAAAAAAGACTGCCACTGATGAGGACATAATGGAGGCACTTGAAACAGTAGGCTTAAAATCAGCGGCAAGACAGAAGGTAAAGGAGTACTCTCTTGGAATGAAGCAGAAATTATCCATAGCACAGGCCATATTTGAAAAGCCGAAAATTCTTCTTCTTGACGAGCCGACAAATGCACTGGATGAAAAAAGCATAGACAATTTCAGACAGACATTACTGGAACTAAAAGATAAAGGAACACTCATCATAATAGCAAGCCATAATAAGGACGATATAAGATTATTATCGGATGTTGTTATTGAAATGGAGGAAGGTAAAATGAGGGTGGTGTCGTAATGATGTATCCCTTGTATTAAGTAATTATAGAATGAGGCTGTCACACTAAGAAAATTTTATACAGTATCCGGGTGCCCTATGGATATATAATAATTTTAACGCATCGGAGACTGTAAGTAATTT